>CAYMLC010000510.1:0-2479 GCA_964390765.1 uncultured Nitrospirales bacterium | reverse complement strand
GACCGTAAAGTAAAAGGCGCCGCCCGGCTTGTTCACGATAACGCTGTCGCACCCTTCGAAGGCCTCGACCATTTCGTCGGCGCGGGCGCTGAACAGGGCGGCGCGCGTGCGCAGGTGGTCGGGGTAGCGGGCATCGCCGAAGACCGGCGGAATCGACATCTGCGGCAATGTCGTGCTGGAAACCTCGAGCCGTTTGGCCGCGAGGATGCTCTCGACGTAGCGCGCGAAGCTGGCGTCCTGGTTGCGGTTGAGCACCTCGAACCAGCCACAGCGCGCGCCGGGCCACGGGTACTCCTTGCTGATACCGCGCATCGCGAGGCCGGGCACATCGCCGCACCACTCGCTCATGTGCAGGCGCGGCTGTCCCTCGTACACGATGTGCGCGTAAATTTCGTCGGCGATGAGGAACAACTGATACTGGCGGGCGACCTCAGCAATCTCTTCGAGAATATCGCGCGGCCATACGGCGCCGGTCGGATTGTCGGGCGAAATGAGCAGGATGCCCGCAATCGAGTCGTTGTACTTGCAGCGGTAGCGAATCTCTTCAACATCCGGCATCCAGCCGCGCTCCGGCTCGAGGTCGTAGGTCACGTGGTTGTAACCCGAGTGCGCGGCCTCGGCCGAGCTGTGCGTGCTGTAGGCCGGCGACGGCCCGAGTACGCGCGCTTCGCGCCGCAGGAAGCCATAGGTCTTGGCCACGGCATCGCCAATGCCGTTGAAGAACAGGATGTCGTCGGCCGTAATCTGCACGCCGTCGGGCCGGGCATTCACATTCTCGGCCAGAAAGGCGCGCGTCTCCGGCACCCCCGCCGTATCGCAATAGCCGAACGAGCGGCTGTCGTTTACCAGCTCGTGCAGAATCTCACGTATCCACGGGACCACCGTCTCCCCCTTCTCGATGGGGTCGCCGATATTCTCCCAGACGATTTCCTGGCCCATCGCGCGGATTTCGCGTGCAACCTGCACAATCTCGCGAATCTCGTAGGTCAGGCTGCCGGCACCTTCGTGCACTATGTTGCGTCGCATTGGCGGAGTTCCTGTCGTCGCCCGCTTGGTGGCGCATGTTCACCCACATGGTGAATGCCGGGCACACCGCTGGAACAGGGTGCTATGCGCATGGTGGCTGCCCGGGCAAGAAAAAGAGAGTAGCACAACCGGCATGTACCAGGCATCGTGCGGGTGTTGCGGCAAACCGCCACATTCGCTAACCTGCACTCTGCAGGTGTGGAATCGAGGAGGCCACGTTTCATCATGCGTTCTTATCTACCGCTTCTACTTGCCGGCCTGACGGTCCTCAGCGCCGCCAGTGCCTGCCGCGCCGCCGAGCCCATCGCGGTCCAAACTGCCCCCCTTACCGTAGAAGGCAATCCCTGGCTTGAATCGGTGGTCACACCGTATACGCGCGATCACCGCGAAGAGACCTACAAGGTCTACACCCATCTGTTGGACTTTGACGGCCTCGGCCCGCTGACCAAGGGCGCGGGCGGCAAGTACACACACCACCGCGGTCTGTTCATCGGCTGGAAGGACACCCTGGTCGACGGACGCGACTACGACACGTGGCACATGAAAAACTGCTATCAGCAGATGACCGAGCTGGTGCACAACGAAGACGGCAGCCAGACGATGAAGATCGAGTGGCGCAGTTGGCGCGGCGAGCCGTTCATCGAGGAGGTGCGTACCCTGACGGTGAGTAGTGGCCCGCACAATACGCGCATCGTCGACTTTCACAGTACCCTCACCTCGCTCGCGGGCGACATCGAACTGAAGGGTGACCTGCAGCACGCGGGCATGCAGGTGCGCATGGCGAACGAAGTCGTGGACCACGAAGAGACCACCGAGTACCTGCTGCCCGCGAATGCGCGCGAGACCGACGACGACGAGGTGCTGGGGGCCTGGTGGGTGCATGGCAGCTTCGACGTGAATGACGCGCGCTGGGATGTGCTGCACATGACCGCGCCGGACCACCCGACCGGCGAGCCCATCTACAGTATTCGTGACTACGGGCGATTCGGCGCCTTCTTCGAGACAACCTTGACCGAAGCGGAGCCGCTGTCGCTGCATTTCCGCGTGGCCTGGACGCCCGACCGGCTGAGCCCCGAAGCGTGCGAGCATCTCTACGCGCTCTATGTGGCGGAGCGTGAGTGAAGCTCGGCATCGTCAGCGACTCCCACGGCAACCGCCGGCTCCTGCACGCCGCGGTCGACCTGTTGACCGATAGGCTCGGCGCCGCGCGCCTGGTGCATCTGGGCGATTACTACGACGATGCCGAAGAACTGCGCCACGCCGGCTACACGGTGGATGCCGTACCCGGGCTGCAGTGCGCGGCCTACATGCAGCCGCAGGTACCGAACACGCTGTTGCTCGATTTCGATGGTGTGCGCATCAGCGCGACCCACGCCGAGACCGACCTGGGTCCAAAGGCGTGGTCGGCGCAGGTGGTGCTGCACGGCCACACGCACCACGCCGTCATCGAACC
>CAYMLC010000509.1:0-2494 GCA_964390765.1 uncultured Nitrospirales bacterium | reverse complement strand
GTCTACGTAGTACGCATGGTTTGCACGATGCAGCAGGTCGCGCAGTTCTTCGATAAGCCCGCGCAGCATGGCCAGAAACGCGACGACGGCAAAGGCCAGCAGCGCCGGTATCCAGACCTCGCGGAAGATATAGCGATTGATAATGCCCAAGCAGGCGACACCCGGTCGGTCGTTCTTCGTTGAAACAGCCAGCATAGCAAGTGGCCGGGGGGCCATGCCGCCCCCGCAAAAACTGGCCGCCCCCGCAAAAACAGGCCGCCCTCGCAAAAACAGGCCGCCCCAACAAAAACATGGCGCCCCAAAAAAAAATGTGCGCCACCCACTAAAGCCATCCAGCGCACCTGCCGATACCCCGTGTGCGACGGATTCCACAAGACCGGCGCCCGGCGGGGCGCCGCGGAGGCCCATGCCATGCCCAGCGCCAGTCTGGCCGCGCTCAACTTCGCGCCGCAAGTGCCCATCGCAAATGCCAACACGGCCGGCAGCGCCAACCGCGCGCCGCTCATCGGCCCGCCCGAACGCGCGACGGATGCGTTCACGCGCGGCGACACGCAGGTCGATGCGCTCGCCTACCGGCGCCAGACCCAGCGCATAGCGTTCGAAGCCAGCTTCGCGCAGGCCGCGGCCGGCGTGTCGGCCAACGGCGAAGAAGCGGGCGCTGCCGCCGTTGCGCGCCAGCTCGAGTTCAGCTTTGCGCGCGAGGTACGCGTCGAAGAGCTGTTCGCCTTCCAGCAGCGCAGTGCCCAGGTGGGCGACGGGCTCGAAGGGGAATCGGCCAGCCGCTATGCCGCGCTCAGCCGCGAGGTGTCGGCGCGCTTCGATGTTTCGCTCACCATCAGCGGCGCCGCGCTCGCCGGCCTGAACCGCAGCGCCGAGTCACTCGCCGGGCAAGACGACGCGCTGGGCGATGTGCTCGCCTTCGCTCAGGAATTGCTCGGCCGCACGGAAGAGGCCTTCAACGAATTCTTCGGCACGCTCGGCGATTTCTTCTCGGGTACCAGCGATGCAGAACAGCCGTTCCGCGCGGCCTTCGAGGCGCTGTTTACCGAGCTGCGCGAACTGTTCGGCGCCTTCGGTGGCGGCGACAATGCCGAGGCCGCATCGGGCGCCAATGCAGCGCAGGGCACGCGCGCGTTCGCGGCCAGCGCACAACTCGAGTTCTCGTTCGAGTTCAGCGCGTCGGTCAGTGTCGAGGCAGGCGAAGTGCAGGAGTCCGACCCGATCATCCTCGACCTCGACGGCGATGGGTTCGACCTCACCAGCTACCAGCAGGGCGCCCAGTTCGACATCACCGCTACGGGGCAGGTGGCACAGACCGCCTTCGTCACCGGCGGCGACGCCTTCCTCGCGCTGGACCGCGACAACAACGGCCGCATCGACGACGGCGCCGAACTCTTTGGGGACCAGCGTGGCGCGGCCAATGGCTTTGAAGAGCTGCGCCGCCTCGACGCCAACGGCGAAGGCCGCATCGACCGGCGCGACCCGCAGTTCGATGCGCTGCGCCTGTTCGCCGACAACGGCAACGGCATAACCGAAGCAGGTGAACTGCGCACGCTGGCGCAGGCGGGCATCCGCGAAATCAGCCTCAACTACGAAAACGTCGACCTGCGCGCGGCGGGCGGCAATCGCATTGCGCAACTGGCCACCTACACCCGCGAAGACGGCAGCCGAGGCCAGGCCGGCGACGCCATCCTGAATTACGTGGTGTAGCGTGCTTATACCTTGTATTTCCCTCTTGCAGTGACGTAACATTACTGCGTTGCAATAAGGGAGGTAGATACATGTTTGTGTTGAAAAAGTCGTTAGTCTTTGTAGTGTTTGTCTTCATGGTATGCACGATGGTGGGGTGCAGTGGCTCCTTCGGCGGCAGGTGGACGGGAACCGTTGACATAAATAATGGTCCAAGTGGCGATGCAACGGTTGACGTGCGGCAGAATGGGCTGACCCTCGAAGGGGTCTGGAGTACTAACTTTCCCGGTTCGAGCTTGGACAATGGCGGAACACTCGCAGGAACGATCTTGGGGAATCAGGCCAGCTTCACACTTACCCCATCAGATACGAACTCATGTGCTTTTGCCGTATCCGGCACGGTCGATGGTGACTCGTTTACCGGTTCGTACTCGGCCATCAACTGCGGACAGACACAGACCGGCAGTTTCAACCTGACCCGCTCCGACGCTTCCTAGCCGAATCCAAACAATTCGCTGACATTATCACCCGTTCCGCGGCACAGCCATGGGAGGGGTGTCTTTATGTTTGGACGGTTCGTTGCACTGCTCATGTTGGGCGCGCTGGGCCAGTTGGCCACCGCGCAGGACTTCTTGACCGCGCCCTATCTGCAGAACGTGCGCCAAGACGGCATCAGCATCATGTGGGAGCTGGAAGCTGAAACCGCGGCACGCGTTGTGGCCGAAGCGCCCGACGGCACGGCACACACCGCCGACGCGACCACGCGCGAGAGCGGCGGCGAGACCTCCGTCTACAAGGCTGTGCT
>CAYMLC010000508.1:0-2500 GCA_964390765.1 uncultured Nitrospirales bacterium | reverse complement strand
GGCAGCCCCTGCCGTCGGGTAGCCATGCCGGTTGGCGATGCGCTCGATGAGCCCTACCCCACTCTCGCCCAGTACGGGGTTCGTGAAGTTCGATACGTGCGCTGTCCCCCACGCCCACGGCGCGGGGTCGCTGCCGTGCTCGTCGACCACGCGTTCGTAAGTGGCCAGCAGGCTCGCGCGCAGGATGTCGTCACGCGTTTCAACAGTGTCCGCGGTCGTCACGTCGTCCCACCAGGGGTGTTGCGGCTGCGCGAGTAGCAGCGTGGTTGCATACAACTCGTTCATGGTGGGCTCGGCCGGCGCCACGTCGCCCAACTCGTCGTTGTAGATGTGGTCGACCAGGGTCTGCCAGAGATAGCCGGCGAAGAGCGCGGGCGCGCTGTCGGCGTCGAAGGCGCCATCCCAGCCGCCGATCAACTCGACCGCTTCGTCCACTGCCGGCGGCAGGTCATCCAGGCGGCGGCAGGCCTCCACGACTTGCAGGAAATCGGGCACCGTCACGTCCAACTGAATGTCACGCATGCTGGGGACCGTGTGCGCGGCCGACTTCTGCAGCCGCTCGGTGATGCGCTTGGCCCGGTGGCCCATGCGCGGCGTGGGCGAGATGACATAGTTGTCGCTGCCGCCCAGTTCCTGCGCGATGTAGCCGGTGTAGCGAAAGGGTACGGCCGGCTGATTCGAGGCGACCACAATACCGCTGGCGGGATTCTTGACGTGCGGCAGCAGCTCGAAGGGAATGAAGCCACGCCATTCGTAGTCGCTCGACCAGCCGGGGGTGGGCGTGAGGCCATCGACGCCGGCGGGGCGTATCGGGAACTTGCCGCACTGCACAAAGCCGATGTTCCCCGCGGCATCGGCATAGGGGATGTTCGCGGCGGGGTAGTCCCAATGGCTGAGTGCCGCGCGGAATTCTGCGAAGTTCTTGGCGAAGCCCAGGCGCGGGCCGGTGCGGCCGATGGTGCCGCTGTTGAGCCCCTCCCAGCGGATGGCCAGCGCCTCGCCCGGTTCAACCGGTGGATAGGCGTCGGCCGGCGCCAGTGGCCCCAGATGCGTCTCGCGCACTTCGAGCGTGATGGCATCGCCCCCTGCAATCCGGATGCCCTCTTCGCGCACCGTCATGTCGCGCCAGCCGCCATCCCATTCGTATTGCAACGGATTATCCGGATTCACCCGGATACGGAACAGGTCGAGCGCATTGCTGCCGGACACGTTGGTCAGGCCCCATGCGATGTAGTCGTTGTGGCCCGCCTGCACAAAGGGCAACAGCGGCGCGCAATAGCCATAGAGATTCAGGGCGGGCTCGCCCTTGTCGGGTGCGCTGTGCAGGCCAATCTCGTACCAGAGATTCGGCATGTCGATACCCTGGTGCGGGTCGCTGGCGAGCATGGGTTTACCCGATTGCGTGAGCGCGCCACTCACGGCCCAGGCGTTGCTGGCATCGGTGGGCGGCGCGGTGAGTTCGGCCGCGGGCGGCGCAGGCGACACCGGTGCCTCGGGCGGGTCCGCCTCGGGCATGCGCATGCCCGCCAGCTGCGGCAGGTCTTCTTCGGCGATGGTGGTGGGAAAGTAGTCGTAGGGAAAGGGCGCGTTCCACAGGTTCCATCGCGCGTCGTCGAGCACCTCGCGGATGCGCTGGCGGCGCGGTTCCTGCTGCAGGTCGCGGCCGCTGAAGGTATAGCCCATCAGTTTGCCGAAAGCCAGGCAATCGACGGGCGAGTAGGGTTCGACCTCGAGCGCGAGTCCATTGAGTCCGAGCACACTGTACTCGAGGGCGAGCAGGCGCGGCGGGCGCGATTCGATATAGGCGTTTACCCCGGCCACGAAGGCCTCGTAGAGGGGTTTGTCTTCTTCCGGCAAGGCGGCCCAGTCGCGCGCTGCGGCGCCGTGCAGGTCGAGCGTACGCATCAGCGTGTCGAGGGCCTGCACATCTTCGCTCTTGCCGGCCACCTCGCTCAGGCGCCCCTGGCAGATGCGCCGGTAGAACGCCATCTGCCACCAACGGTCCTGCGCCTGCACGTAGCCCTGGGCAAAGAAGAGGTCGTGATGGTTTTCGGCGTAGAGGTGTGGCACGCCGCGCGCGTCACGGAAGACATCGACCGGCGCGCGCAAGCCCGCCACCGAAAGCGTGCCCCGGGTCTGCGGCAGCGGCCCGTGCGTGACGGTGCGGATTTGCCAATAGGCCAGCAGGCCGAGCATGGCAACCAGCACAACCAGCACCAGCGCTATCCTTCGAAACCAACGCATGACGTCTACCCTCCGCAGCTTTGTGGCGAGTCTACGCCCTTGGCCCCGCGGTGCGCACGCGCTGGGTGGGGCGCGCGTGTCCGCTTGACATGCGCAAGCGCGCGCCGCATCCTACCGCGCCTGTGCAAGGCGGTGTGGCACGCGCCGCGGGAGATGACAGTCATGGACCACCCCCAGCCGCGCGACCGCTTCGCGCCGCTCGACTATGTATTGATTGCGATGATCTTCGGCCTGCTGGGCGCGTTCTTCTGGGCAA
>CAYMLC010000507.1:0-2503 GCA_964390765.1 uncultured Nitrospirales bacterium | reverse complement strand
ATCGAGCGGGCCGCTGTGGTGCAGCGTGAAGTGGCCGCCCGCGAAGAGGCCGAGCGCGAGCCGGAGCCCGAACGTACCGAAGACCTGTTGACGGTGGACCCGCTGAAAGTGGAGCTGGGCTACGGGCTCATCGGCCTGGCCGACCCGAAGCAGGGCGGCGACCTGCTGACGCGTATCCAGATCATCCGGCAACAGGTGGCGACCAAGATGGGCTTCGTGGTGCCCGTGGTACGTATCGTCGACAACATGCGGCTGCGCGCCAACGAGTACCGCGTGAAGCTGCGCGAATCGACCATCGCCAGCTACGAGTTGTTGCCGGACCACTTCCTCGCGATGAATCCGGGATTGGTCGAAGAAGAGATCGAGGGCTTCCCGACGCAGGAGCCTGCTTTCGGCCTGCAGGCGATCTGGGTGCGGCGTGACCAGCGCGACCGCGCCGAACGCCTGGGCTATACCATCGTCGAGCCGACCGCCGTGCTGGCGACGCATCTGACCGAGCTGGTCTATGCCCACGCCGACGAGCTGCTCTCACGCGAGGATGTGCAGACCTTGATCAACCACCTGAAAGAGAGTGCACCGGCCGTGGTCGAAGAACTGCTGCCCAACGTGCTGACCTATGGTGAACTGCAAAAGGTCCTGCACCATCTGCTGCGCGAGCGCGTGTCGATTCGCAATATGCAGACCATTCTCGAGACGCTGGCCGACTACGCACCGCGCACCAAGGACACCGAAATTCTTGCGGAGTACGTGCGGCATTCCCTGGCGCGCGAATTGTGCGGCGCCTATGTGGATGAAGAAGGCGTGCTGCGGGTAGTGACCGTAGCGCCCGAACTCGAGCAGGAAATCCTCGACGCTGTCGGCCAGGCACAAAGTGGCGAATACATCCCCCTCGCCCCGCTGCGTGCCGACCAGGTGGCCGAGGCCACGGCCCGCGCGGTGCAGCCGCTCGTCTTGATCGGGCAAGAGCCCGTAGTCTTGACGTCGGCACCGGTGCGGCGTTACTTCAAGCGCATCGTCGAGCGGCGCATCCCGAAGATCGTGGTACTGTCGTATAACGAAATTGACCCGGGCATCCGCCTCGAGAGCGAGGGCCAGGTCGTCGTGGAGGCCGGCACACCCGCCTGAGCATGGAACAGCGCTTTCACAAAGTGCGCGGACGCACGCTTGAAGAAGCCTACCGCCGGCTGCGCCAGCAGTTCGGCGCCGATGCCGTGGTGTTGCGCACCGCGGAGGTGAACGAGGGCGGTATACTGGGCTATTTCGGCCGGCGCATGGTCGAAGTAACCGCGGCCGTACAACAGGCGCCGGCGCCGCCGCGGCGCCCCTCGCGGGCCGAGCGGCGCTACCAGGAACACACCACCGCCCCCTCGGCCGCAGGCTCCGAACGGGTGGCCTATCTCGAGCAAGTAATCCGCGATGCCCAGGCACGCATGCAGCAGCCCGCCGCCCGACCGGCGTCGACGCCGGTTGCAAAGCCCGCCGCACAACACGGCGCCCAGCCACCCCCAGCCACCGCGCGCCCGGCCCAGACAACAGCTACGCCGGCGCCGCCCCCCGCGCAAGCGGCCAACCAGGCATCACCCGTGGTGCCGTTTCCACAGCGCCAGGAAAACGCGGGAGACGAGGCCGGCCTGACCCGCGAGTTGCGGGAGATGCGCGAAATGGTGCAGGTGCTCTACGCAGAGCACCCGGGCGCGGGCTTACCTGCAGAGTTGGTGCCGCAATACCGCGCCCTGATCGAGCGCGGGGTATCGCGTACGCTGGCCGCGGAACTGGTACAGACCACCCTGCGGCAAAGCGGCGACCTGGTGCGGCAGGACGCGCGCGCCTTTCGCGAAGCGCTGAAGCTGGAGATTCGCCGGCGCGTAAATGTGACCGGCGGCCACGCACTGTCCGGCGGTGAATGCCGCGTGGTGGCGTTGTGCGGGCCGACGGGGGTCGGCAAGACGACGACCCTGGCCAAGCTGGCGGCGCAATTCGCGGTGCGCGAGCGTGCCCGCGTGGCCCTGGTCACGGCCGATACCTATCGCATCGCGGCGACGGAACAGCTACGCGTGTACGCGGGCATTATTGGTGTCGGCCTGACCGTGGTGAACGACGCACGTGAAGCGGCCACCGCGGTCGACGGCCTGCGCGACCACGACCTGGTGCTGATCGACACGGCGGGCGGCAGCCAGTTCAACCTCGAACAAATCAACGAGTTGAAGGCGGTATTGCACGCGGCGCGCCCGCATGAAACGGTGCTGGTGCTGGCAGCCAACACGCAATTGGAAGACCTGCGCAACGTGGTGGCGAACTTCAGTTGCTGCGCGCCCTGTTCCCTGCTGTTCACCAAGATTGACGAGACCCGCCGGTACGGCAGCCTGCTCAGTCTCAATGCCGAAACGGGCCTGCCCATCGGTTATCTGGGCACCGGGCAGAACGTGCCCGACGACCTGCGCCTGGCGCGCCCCGCGACCCTGGCCAACCTGGTGGTGGAAGGAAAGACAGACCATGCCTGACC
>CAYMLC010000506.1:0-2508 GCA_964390765.1 uncultured Nitrospirales bacterium | reverse complement strand
ACGACGCCGTCGTAGTTCTCGAAGCCCAGGCGCTCGGCCAGGCGGTCGTTCAGGTTCTGCACGGCGATGCCCACTTCACGCTCTTCGCGGTCGCCGTCTTCGCCCGCGGCCATCTGTTCGCCGCTGTCGAGTTCACCGATTGTGACTTCGATGGTGCGCTCGCGGCCATCGCGCAGGACCGTCAGCGGCACCTCGCGGCCCACCTCGGTGGTGGAGACGCGCGTGCGGAAGGTGGCGGCGTCGTCGACGGGGCGCCCATCGAATTCGACGATGATGTCGTCGCGCTCGAGACCGGCGGCTTCCGCCGGCGAATCTTCCTGTACTTCGGCCACCAGCGCGCCCTGTCCGGGGTCCACGTCGAAGAACTCGGCGATGTCTGGCGTCACATCCTGAATCAGCACACCCAGAAAGCCGCGGGTCACTTCACCGTCTTCGCGCAACTGCGCCACAATGTGGTCGACCATCTTCGCAGGGATGGCAAAGCCGATGCCCATCGAGCCGCCGCTGCGGCTCAGGATGGCGGTGTTCATGCCGACCACCCGGCCATCCAGATTGACCAGCGGTCCGCCGCTGTTGCCGGGGTTGATGTCGGCGTCGGTCTGGATGAAGTCGGCGTAGTCGGTGATGCGCACCTCGCCACGGCCCCGTGCACTCACGATGCCCGCGGTCACGGTGTGCGTGAGGCCGAAGGGATTGCCCACGGCCAGCACCCACTCGCCCACCTCGAGACCATCGCTGTCGCCGAAACGCAGCGGGGGCAGATTCTCGTCCGGCTCAATCTTGATGAGCGCGATTTCGGTGCCCGGGTCCGAGCCCACGAGTTCGGCGTCGTATTCGCGGCCGTCTTGCAGGGTTACTTCGATGGTGTCGGCATCGTCGACGACGTGGCTGTTGGTGACGATATAACCATCGCCGGTGATGACAAAGCCCGAGCCCGAGCCGCCCACACGCCGCTGCGGCAGGTCTTCTTCATCGGGCATGCGCTCGCCGAAAAAGCGCTCGAAGAATTCATCGGGCAGGCCGGGCGGCAGCCGGCGCCGCGCGGTCACTTGTTTTTCGACACTGATGAACACCACCGAGGGGCCCACGGTCGAGGCGACCGAGGTAAAGGCATCGCTGAGGGCCCGCGCGCGTTCGACGGCGGGCTGGTCAATCTGGCCCTGTGCCGTCTGCTGCGGCAGTACAAGGGCGGCAGCACCACCCGCGGCGACCACCAGGGCCAGCGCGGACCGGGTCCAGCCGGGGTATTGGGTAAAGAATCGAGTTCGCATGGTTGGTCGTTCTCCTGGCCGGTAGCAATCCCCGGCCGCTCGCTTGGGTTGCAACGCCTCGCAGGTGTGCATATCCAGTGCCAAGATTCACCCACCCGGCCGAACCCCTGTATTTGCCGGGCATAGCGCACCCGTGCCGCCGAGCGTGTCCGGGGCCGCCGATGCGCATTCAAGGTGCGCGCCCCGTTTCGGGTATGCCGCCGGCCCGGCTGTGGCATACTGCGGCGCGCGCAGCACAGCCGCACGAGGGGTTCCCTTGACTCAGCCGCCCGATGTGTCCGTGGTCATTGTCTCGTTCAACACATGGTCCCTATTGGAGCAGAGTCTGGAGCGGGTCACCGGTCAGACGGGACTGGCCAGCCTCGAGACCATAGTGGTCGATTGCGCGTCGCGCGATGGGTCGGCCGACCGGGTGGCCGAGCGCTTCCCCGCGGTACGTCTGATCCGCGCCGCAGAGAACCTGGGCTTCGGCCCGGCGAACAACCTCGGCTTCGAAGTGGCCACGGGGCGCTATCTGGTACTGCTGAACTCCGATGCCTTTCTTGCCCCCGATACCCTGGCCGGTGCGGTCGCGTTGATGGAGCGGCACCCCGGTGCGGGTATCGGCGGGGCACGGCTGGTGGGCGAAGACGGTGCGCCCCAGCCGAGCGCGCGCGCCTTCCCCTCGCTCTGGCGCGATGCCCTGGTGATGAGCGGACTGGCTGCGCGCTATCCGCACTCGCGGGTGTGGGGTGCGCCCGACCGAAGCTGGGCCGACCCGGGCGTGGCGGCGCAGGTGGACTGGGTGCCGGGCGCCTTCATGATTGCCCCGCGGGCCTTGATCCAGCAGTTGGGGGGCTTCGACCCCCGTTTCTTTCTCTACTACGAAGAGGTCGACCTGTGCCGGCGCGTGCGGGCGGCGGGCAAGGCGGTCTGGTATTGGCCGTCGCTGGAGGTGGTGCATGTGGGTGGGGCGTCTTCGCGCACGGTAACCGAGCAGGTGTGGAGCGAGACGGGCGCACAACTGGAACGCTGGCGCATGCGCAGCCGCTTTCTCTACTACCGCAAGCACCATGGCGCGGGGGCCTGGCGCGCGTGGCAACTCGAGCGTGGCTACTTTCACCTGCGCGCGTGGCGCAATGCGCGGCGGGGGCTAGGCGAGCGCGCGGAAGCGTTTCGCCGCCTGGCTGGCCTGTGCGATGCCGCCTGGCGCGAGACCAAAGGCGGGCGCGTGTCGCCGCCGGCGCCGTGGTAGCGC
>CAYMLC010000505.1:0-2515 GCA_964390765.1 uncultured Nitrospirales bacterium | reverse complement strand
CGTGGTGCCCAACACCCTCGGCGCCATCATCGTCTACGCCACGCTCACCGTACCGATCGTCATCCTGACCGAATCCTTTCTCAGCTTCCTCGGCCTCGGCGTGCAGGCGCCCATGTCCAGTTGGGGCCTGCTCATCAGCGACGGCGCCAGCGTGATGGAGGACTACCCCTGGCTGCTCATCGCGCCCAGCATTGCCCTCTCGCTCACCCTGTTCAGCCTCAACTTCCTCGGCGACGGCCTGCGCGATGCACTCGACCCACGCGTGAGCAAGGATTAGTTCAGATATTTTTGGCCACAGATGGCACAGATTTTCACAGATTGAATTCCTATAGAAAAGAGAGAATGCGACAATAGACACAGTTAGGCGAAAGATACCAGGCTCGGGTATTCAGCCTAACCAATCAAAAAGGAGAAGCCCCATGCAATCGGCACGCAAGGGACAAAGCTGCCAGAACTTCACACAGCCCCCACTCTCGACCTTTTTGCCTCTGTGAGGAGCGGTGCAAACTGTGGCCACCATTCCGAATCAGCGCGACCCAAAGACCTACGCGATTATCGGTGCTGCAATGGAAGTACACCGCACCCTTGGGCCGGGATTTCTTGAAGCCGTGTACCAGGAAGCGCTGTACTTGGAACTCAATGCACACAATGTACCTACCGAGCGCGAAGTTGAATTCCGCGTGCACTATAAGCGACAAGTATTGAACACGACCTACAGAGCAGACTTCGTCCGTTACGGCGATGTCATTGTCGAGACAAAAGCTGTTCAACAATTACTACCAGTTCATTCGGCGCAGCTCATCAACTACTTGAAAGCAACAGGACTTCACACCGGCCTACTACTCAACTTTCAATCAGAAAGCCTCGAATACAAGCGTTATGTTCTATAATTCCCATCGGTGAAAATCTGTGCAATCTGTGGCCAATAATCCACTCCTCCACGTCGACGACCTGCGCGTCGCGTTTCACACACGCGAGGGCATTGCGCGCGCGGTCAATGGCGTCTCGTATCACGTGGCCCGCGGCGAGACGCTGGGCATCGTCGGGGAATCCGGCAGCGGCAAGTCTGTCCTCCAGTACGCCTTGCTCGGCCTGCTGCCCACGCCACCCGCACGCATCGAAGGCGGCCGCGCGACCTTCGACGGACAGGCGCTGGTGGGCGCACCGCCGCGCGCCCTGCGTGCCCTGCGCGGCAAGCGCATCGCCATGATCTTCCAGGACCCGATGACCGCGCTGAACCCGTACCAGCGCATCGGCGCACAACTGACCGAGCCCCTGCGCCTGCACGAGGGCACCCCGCGCGGCGAGGCATGGCGGCGCGGCATCGCCATACTTGAGTCGGTCGGCATTACCGAGGCCGAGCGGCGCATGCGTATGTATCCGCACGAGTTCAGCGGCGGCATGCGCCAGCGCGTCATGATTGCCATGGCGATCATCTGCGGCCCCGACCTGTTGATCGCCGACGAGCCAACCACCGCGCTCGATGTCACAGTGCAGGCGCAGATTCTCGCGCTCATCAAGGAGCGCCAGGAAGCGCAGGGGATGGCCGTCGTACTCATCACGCACGACCTCGGCGTGGTGGCCGAGACCTGCGACCGCGTGCACGTGATGTATGCGGGACGCTTCATGGAAGCGGCCGCCGCACGCCCGCTCTTCCACAACCCGCGCCACCCCTACACGCGGGCGCTGATGGCCGCACTGCCGGCGGAACACACGGCCGATGACCTGTACACCATTCCCGGACTGCCGCCCGACCTGACCGCGCTGCCGCCGGGCTGCCCCTTCGCACCGCGCTGCGCACACGCCGCACCGCTGTGCACCGAAGACCCGTGTGCGCTTAAGGAAGTTGACGCCGCCCACGCCAGCGCGTGCGTGCGCGAACAGCGCGGCGAGTTGCCGCAACCCGAAACGGCGGCCCAGGCATGAGCGCCCCCCTGCTCGACATCCAGGACCTCCACACCCACTTTCCCGTGCGGCGCGGCTGGCTCTTCAGCAGGACTATCGGCGCCGTGCGCGCGGTCGATGGGGTCTCGCTGCAGGTACCGCGCGGCGAAGTGCTCGGCCTCGTCGGTGAATCGGGCTGCGGCAAGAGCACGCTCGCGCGCAGTGTGGTGGGGCTCGTGCCGCCGACCAGCGGCCACATCTATTTCGAGGGACGCGACCTCGCCCGCCTGCGCGGCGGTGCACTGCGCCGCATCCGCCCACGCATGCAGATGGTCTTTCAAGACCCCTACGCCTCGCTCAACCCGCGCATGACCGTCTCGAGCGCGCTGGCCGAACCCCTGCGCGCCCACAACATCGTGCCGCGCGGCGAAATCCGCGCCGAGGTCGCGCGCCTCATGGAAACCGTCGGCCTCGCGCCGCGCCTCATGCGCAAGTACCCGCACGAGTTCAGCGGCGGTCAGCGCCAGCGTATCGCCATCGCGCGTGCCCTCGCCCTGCGCCCCGACCTCGTTATCGCCGACGAGCCCGTCTCCGCGCTCGACGTCTCGGTGCAGGCGCAAATCCTGAATCT
>CAYMLC010000504.1:0-2525 GCA_964390765.1 uncultured Nitrospirales bacterium | reverse complement strand
GTCTGCTCGGGCGCCAACAGCACCACCAGCAAGACGGCGCCGCCCAAGGCCGCGAGCACCAGGGTTCTGCGCGGCCGGGGCGCCCCCACCAGCAGCAGATAGCCACAGCCGGCGAGCGCGGCCAGCCAGGCACTGCGCGTTCCCGAGAGGGCCAGCGCACTGCCCAGTACAGCGACGAGGACCGCGGCGCGCGGCGCCGGGCGCGCCAGCGCGAGCGCCAACAGCACGGCGACCAATCCGCCCAGGAGATTCTGGTTGCCGAAGACACTGTAGACCCGCTGGTCGTAGTGCTCGAAGACGGGAAACAGCGCCGGTGCGCCACCGAACCATTGGAGCCAGGCCAGTGCCGAAACCACGAGGCCGGCAACCAGCAGCGTGCGCTCGATAGCCTGCGCGCCGGCAGGCCGGGCCAGCGCTACAAAGCTGAAGGCGAGCGCGAAGTAGGCAGCGGTGCGCAAGATCGCGAGCGGGTCTGCGGCGCGCGGCCAGCCGAGAAAGAGCGCGAGCGCGAGCCACACCCAGAACGGCGCCAGCACATCGTGCGCGGTGTGCACCGGCAGGCGGCGGATGAAGGCCCACGGCGCCAGTACGAGCACCCCCACCAGCAGCGCCAGCTCTTTGGGGTGCTGAAAAGAAGTGAAGGCCAACGACCATGCACACAGGCCCAGCAAGAGCACAGCCTGCACGGTGCGCCGGTAGGCCCGGCTGCCGGCCGGCCCGCGTGCGCTGGTCAACTAACGGTTGCGCCGGCCCGCGCTGCCGCTGCGCCCCTTCGCCGCACTTTTCGTCTTGCTCTTGGCGGTGCTCTTGGTGCCGCGCTTGGCCGCGCTCTTGCCGGTACTTTTGGCCGTACTCTTCGTGCTGGAGCGGCCGCCGGACTGGCCCGCCGCGCTCTTGCGTGCCGCGGGCTTCTTGCGGCGCGACGCGCTCTTGGTCTTCGCCTTCGACCGCGTGGTGGATTTCGAGGCCGACTTCACCAGCGCCTTCCGCTCGACCTCGGCCTGCAACGCCTTCAGCAGGTCCTGCTGCTCACGTGGATTGAGCGTATTGAATTGCTCGGTCAGTTCTTCTTGTGTCTTGCGGTGGATAAAGTCGTCGACGATGCGCTCGAGCATGTGGCCCAGGTCGCGCCCTTCGCGCCGTGCAATCGCGCGCAGATGCGCGTTCTGCTCCTTGTTCAGCCGCACCGTTACGGGAGCGGTGCCCGGCTTGTCTTCGCTGGCTTGCAGCGACAGACCGAGGAAGCCCAGACCGGCGGCGACGGGCGAAGCATCGAGGACCTGCTGCACGACACGGTGCAGCTTCACATCCTTGGTGCGCTTCTTCAGGATTTCCATGAGCACCGTGCTGTCGCCTTGCAGCCAGCGTTGCGCCAGCTCCACGAAGTCGTCCGGGTCGAGGCCGAGGCGCTTGGTGCAGGCTTCGCGCACCGTGTCGTAGGTAACGCCGAACTCCTGGCGGGTGCGCTCGATGGCGGTGCGCAGCGCCTGCTCGACACTCATGCCCGAGGCATAGAGCGCCTTCAAGGTCGACAGCACGGTCAACACCTGTGCGAGGGTATTGCGAGATAGCGTGGCCGCGGACATAAGAATTATCTCCCTGTGTGCCTCCTGCCTATACTACGCGGGCGAACGGACAAACTGAAATGCGCACCGCCGTCCGCCTGTTCAATTGCGCGGCACACGCGGAGCTTTGCCATGACACCCCAGCTTGTTTTCTTCGCCAACCTGCTCGCGACCTGGTACCTGGTCGGCCTCATCTGGGTCATCCAACTCGTGCACTACCCGCTGATGCGTTACGCGGCCGGCAACGACTTCGTGGCCTTCGAACTGGCGCACACGCAGCGCATGGGTTACGTGGTGATGGCGCCGATGTTGATTGAGCTGGGCACGGCAGCCTTGCTCGTGGCGATGCGTCCGGCGGCCATGCCGTGGTGGGCCGCAGCCGTGGGCCTGGGTTTGGTGCTGCTGGCCTGGGCGGTCACGTTTGCCATCTCCGTTCCACTGCACAACATCCTCGGCCAGGGGTGGGATGCCGTCGCGCACGAGCGCCTGGTGGTGACCAACTGGCTGCGCACCGTGGCGTGGAGCGCGCGCGGCGTACTGGTCGCCTGGGTAGCGTGGCGGATGATGGCCTGACGCTCGCGTGGCCCGGGCCTGATTGTTATGCTGCGGCGGTTGCGAAAGGAGCCGCCCCGCATGTCTCGAACACCCCGAATCCACGTAACGCACGTCGCCTTTGCGCTGGCTGCCTGGCTCGTGTGCAGTCTCTTTGCCGCACCGCGGTATGCGCAAGCCGATGCGTTGAGCGCGCTGGCCACGCCACAGTCGGGCAACGCGCAGCGCGCGTCGACCAGCGGCTCGCCTTGGGACACGGCCACGCGCGACGCGGAATCGATCGCGCCGGGCGGCGTGCTCGAACTGACCCTGGACGGCCCAGGCATCATCAAGCGCCTGTGGACGGTGGTGGATTCGCCGGAGCCGTTCTACAGGCGGCTGCTGATGGTACGCGCGTACTGGGACGGC
>CAYMLC010000503.1:0-2531 GCA_964390765.1 uncultured Nitrospirales bacterium | reverse complement strand
GTTCATCCTGTGTCGATCGGTCAACCTCTGCATCAACAGGCGATGGATGTGTGACGGCGACAACGACTGCGGCGACAACTCGGACGAGTGGCGGCGCGTAAACTGCGCCTGTTGGCTGATCTGGTCGAGCACGGGGTTCAGCACCATCAGCGGGATGCACAGATTCATCGTGCCGACCGCCTCGCCCACATGGATTTCGTAGCCCACCAGAATCACCATCTCGCTGCCCGCCACAATCTGCACGATAAGCGGGTCGCTTTCCTGATGTTCCACGGTCATCTCGAATTCGATGAGCTGCGCCCACGCCCGCTTCAGGCAGTCGAGCAGCATGTAGACAATGCGCTGTACGATGCGCGACTCAATCTCGGTCAACTCGCGCGGCTCGGGCAGCGCCAGGCCGCGCCCGCCCAACACCCGGTCGACGATGGGAAAGACCATCGCCGGGCTCATCTCCATCACCGCCGTGCCTTCGAGCGGCGCCAGGTTGACCACCGTCAGCGAGGTCGGGCGCGATACCGACAGGATGAACTCGTCATACGTCAGCTGGTCGATCGAGGTCAGATCGAGCCGGACCACCGTGCGCAGGAAGGGGGGAAACACAATACTGACTTCACGCGAAAAGGCCTCGAACAAGCTCTGCAGCCCCTTGAGCTGCTCCTTCGACACGCGCTCCGGACGGCGAAAGTCGTAGGTGACGAGGTGGACGCCCGATTCGCCGCGTCCGCCCTCGTCCTGGTCGCCTCCGAAGTCGCCTTCGGAGACGGCATTGAGCAGCAAATCGACTTCGTCTTGCGAAAGAATGTCGGCCATAGGCGCATCACCATGCTGTGAAATGTGGAGCGACTATAGCAGAGGCCCGTTCAAGCCCGCAAACACCGTAGCAGTGCGGAAGTCTTTGTGCGCCAATTACATGCCAGTGAAATCGGGGTGCCGCCCTTACAGATAATTTCTTGTCATTGGCGCGTGTAAAGACTAAAGCGGTGACAATCCAATTTAGGTCAACCAATTGCGCATACGGACCGTTGATCACTTCAGAAAGCGGCGCATGCCGCACCTGTCTACGCAGTTGTGTCATGCTTTCCTCCCGTTAGGCGCGGTCCGGTCACTGCCTCAGCCGGTCCGCGCCCTCTTTTTTTATGTGGCGTCGCTCAATGATTACGGCGCGGCGGGTGCCCTGCCCCAAACAGAAACGGCCCGCTGCCACGGGGACAACGGGCCGGAGGTGCCAGCCGATGGACCTTAAGGCGTGCGTGCTTCAATCCCGCCAAGTGCGGCCTGGGGTGCGTCCAGCGCCGCATCGATCGTGTCGATACGCTCGAGCCACGTGCTGTCCAGCGGCACGGCCCGGCCCGTCACGCGCGGGCTGAAGTCGGGTTGTACAGCCAGTCGCGCGCGGCGGTCTTCGGTCAGCGGACGGCGCAGGTCGTCGGTGCCGGTCTGCTGGCCACGCCCGGCGCGCAGGGCCGCCGTCACGCTCTGCAGCCGCACGCCCGCCGCAATCTGGCCAAAGTCGATGATATCGAAGGGATCGGTGCCGTACTCATACAGGAATACCGGCCCGTTCACGCCCGTCGATACCGGGGGATTGCCCACGGCGACATCGGTCAGGTTGATGCGGTAGTCGAGCAACGCATCCACCCAGTCGTTGGGCAGACCGTTCGCGAAGTCGAACGCCCCGAAGATGCGCCCCTCACTGAAGCCGTCGTTGTAGCCGTCGGTGAAGCCGCCGTCCAACCACTCCACGTGGGCATCGTCGGCCAGTAGCGCCGGCCAGTCGGCCGTATAGAAGAGCGCATAGCCCTCGCTCCAGCCGATCGTGAAGGCGTTGTCGTAGCTCACGAAGTAGCCGTCGTTGTAGGCCACCCAGGCGCCATCGAAATACCCGGCATCGAAACCGATGGTCTCGAGGAAGGGAATGCTGCTGCCCTGGTAGAAGATCGTGCCGCCGTCCACCGTGTCGAAGCTGTCGTCGAATCCCTGGAAATACAGGTCATCGCGCAAGAAGCCCGCGTTGAAGCCGCGGTCGTATTCAGCCTGGCCTACGCCGCCGCCGGCCGGCGGCACCACGTTCAGCCCGCCACCGCCGCCTCCGCCGCCCGGCGGTACAACAGGTGGACAGCCCGCCAGGCCGGCGCCAATGAGGGCGACCAGCGCCAGGCTGCGCATGAGGAGTGCGTAGAGGTTCTTCATGATGATTTCCTTTTCGCCTTGCCTAGCGTCCACTGCGGCCTGTGCCACCCCGACTGATCCCGCCGCTGCTGACGCCGCCGCGCGTCATGCCCGACGAACGTGACGAGACACCGCCACTGCTTGGCCGCGAGATGCTGCGGCTGGGTGCCGACACATTGCTTCGGCTCGGCTGCGAGATGCTGCGGCTGGGCGGGCTGTAGTTGCGGCTCGGCGGCGTATAGCTCCGCTGCGTCGGCTGATAGCTTCGGCTCGGCGGCGTATAGTTCCGCTGCGTCGGCTGATAGCTTCGGCTCGGCGGTGTATAGCTCCGGCTGGGCGCCGACACACTGCTCCGGCTCGGC
>CAYMLC010000502.1:0-2547 GCA_964390765.1 uncultured Nitrospirales bacterium | reverse complement strand
ACGTGGTCCAGCCACGCTTCGAGCCGCCGGTCATCATGAAGCGCTGCGGCGCCGCGTCGTAGTTCTCCGAAACGACCGCGGTCACCGTGTCCATGGCGCGCACCGCACTCTTGACCATGGGATAGAGCAGCGGCCAGTCGTCGCCGTCGTTCTCGAGGAAGCGCTCGTAGGTGTAGGCGATGATTGCGTCTTCGTACAACCCGTCGAACAGCGGCTGGTTCGGCACCTGTTGCAGCATCGAAACGACGGACTGGGTGGCCGTGGCCACGCGCCCGACCACCTGCGCCTCGCCACTTTGCAGGCGCGGCTCCTCTTCGATGTTGTCGCCCCCGCCGATGAACAGCATGCTCTTGTTCGGGTGTTCGATTTCTTCCGGTACAAAGATGGTCAGCCAGTGCTCCCACGCGATGCCCTGCCACGTCTGCGACGTCATGCGCATCTTGTGTACGGTGTTGGTGCCCTGCTCAATTGTCTCGACCACCTCGAAGGCATAGCTGTCGTCCGGTGTGGCCACGTATTCCTTCAGTCCGGCCGACGCCGGTACCGCCCACAGCAGGACCGCCGCCAGCGGCGCCACCATTACAAAACGCTTCCACATACGCTCGTCTCCTTTGCTCACAGCCAATATTACTCCTCGCTTTACCTACGCAGCACCGAGGGGGACCGGCACTGTTTTTCGCGGGTTTCAGCCGACGGACGCGTCGCCCCATCGCCGTTGCGATGTCTGTCCCGGCGTGTTGCCGCGCGCGTCTTCCAGGCTGCCGCGCACGCGCAGGTAGCTGTCGTAGCGCGCCCGCGCGATCGCGCCCGCCTCCACCGCCGCCAGCACCGCGCAGCCCGGCTCGTGCGTGTGCGTGCAATCGCGGAAGCGGCACTGCGCCGCGTACTCGGCCAGGTCGGGATAGTAGCGCGCCACCTCGGCGGGCGACACGTCCCACAGGCCCAGCGCGCGAATGCCGGGCGTGTCGATGATGCGGATACCCTCTTGAAGTTCGTACATGCGCGCGCCGGTCGTGGTGTGGCGGCCACGCCCGCTGTAGGCGCTCACGTCCTGCGTCAAGACGCGCAGCCGCGGGTCGAGCGCGTTCACCAGGGTCGACTTGCCCACGCCGCTGTGCCCGGCCAAGACGCTCGTCTGCTGCGCCAGGCTCGCACGCAGCGCGTCGAGCCCGGCCCCCGTCTCGGCGCTTACACAGTGGGTCTCGACCCCCAGCTCGGGGTAAAGCGCCGCCGCCTCGAGCGCCGCCTCGACCAGGTCCATCTTGTTGATCACCAGCATCGGCGTGACCCCGCCGACGCTCGCGGCAATCAGGAAGCGGTCGACCAGGCCCGGCTTGAAGGTCGGCTCCGCGGCCGCGGCAATCACGAGCAGCCGGTCCACGTTGGCGGCCAGTACCTGCTCGCGCCCTCCCCCCTTCGCCGGCCGGCTGAGCCACGTGCGCCGCTCCGCGATGCCGCGCACGAAAGCCGTATCGCCCTCGTCCTCGACCAGCACCCGGTCGCCCGCAGCGAGCAGCGTACCGCGCCCCGCGGTCAACCGCTCATCAATGCGGCACAGCGCCTCTTGCCCGGCGCGCACGACGAAGGCCCATTTCTTCGTGTGCGAGATGACCGTAGCGTTGGGGGTGAACGATTCGGGCAACGGCGCCTGGGGGGCCGCATCGGTCACGGTGGGTACAGCGCGCAGATGCCGCACCAGGTCGCGCGAGAAGGCCGTCTCGTGCTTGGTCTCCCAGTCTCGTTCGCGCGCGCCCTTGCGCTTCTTGCGCTTCTTGGTCATTCCCGGAGCATAGCGTACGCCCGGTCGCGGATGCTTCAGTCCTGCCAACCCCAAACCGTGGTGGCCTCGCGCGCGATGGTGATGCCGCTGCCGCCGGGCTGCGCCACGCGCGTGCGCAGGCGCTCCAATCCATCCGCCAACTCGCCGGGCGGCAGCAGTTCATAGGTCGAAATAAAGCGGCTCTCGATGCGCTGTACATAGCGCTCATCGACAGGCTTGGCCTGGTCGATGTCGGTCTGCGTGCTGACGCGGTCAAAGCCCGCCCGCGTCATTGCTTCGACCACCGCCTCGATCCGGGGGAAGCGCGCCAGGTCAACCGCCGCAAAGGAGGGGAAGAACGCGTTCATCGGGTGGTTCGCGATGAAGCCCTCCGGCACGGTTACAAAGGCGGCACATCCGCCACGCAGCACCCGCCGGCATTCGCGGAAAAAGGCCGTCAGGTCTTCGATGTAGTGCAGGGCGTAGGCGGCGAACAGAAAGTCAAAGCGCGCAACGGGAAACGGCAGGTGCAGACCATCGGCCCGCACGGCCGGCGTGGGCAGGCGCTTGGCGCGCAACTGGCGCAGCATACCGGCCGAAGGCTCGGCCACGACCATACGCGAGGGGTGCGCTGCCAGAAAGGCTTCGGTCTCGTTGCCGGTGCCCGCGGCCACTTCCAGCGTATCGCGCGCATCGGCCTCGCGCGCCAGCCGGCAGAGGGTGTCGAAGTAGGGGCCGCCCCCGCGCCGGTGCCGATCATAGGTGGGGGCGAGTTCGTCGTAGTTGAT
>CAYMLC010000501.1:0-2552 GCA_964390765.1 uncultured Nitrospirales bacterium | reverse complement strand
CAGCAGAAACGTGGCGAGAGGCCGGCATCTATTCCGGCCCCCGGCTAGAAGCCATACTCGAACATCGCGCCGACCGAGCCGCGCAGCCGGTCGAGCCGGTCGAGCCCGGGGTCGCTGTCATACTCAACGCGCAGCTGCAGCCGAAGGTTAAGGTTGTCGCGCAGCGGAAAGCGCAGGCCCGCCTCGCTGCCGGCGCGCACCTCGCCCGCTTCGCTCAGGCTGGGCAGCAGATACACCTCCTGTTCCAGGCTGGCGAAATCGAACAGCGCGCGTGCGTAGCGAAGCCGCAACTCGAGGTTCAGTTCGCGGCCGATGGCCTCGTCTTCACCGCCCCGGCGGCGCTGCAGCTCGCGTGCATCCCACGCTTCATACGCCGCCGAGAGGCCGGCAAACAGGTCCACTTCTTCCTCCGCCGCGCCGGCCCACCGCTGCTCGAGGCCAAGGCTCAGTTCGGCCCGGCCCTCGAGCGCCGCCGCCAGATCACGTTCGGCGCGCAATGCCGCGGCGGGCGCCAGCCCTCCCGGCCCGCGCGCGCGCAGATTTACCGCGGCGCTCTCGGGAAAGGTGCCGTTTGCGTCGCCGGCCACGGCTGCATCTGCGCGCAGTTCGGCGCCGCCGGGCCAGTCGCGCTCGAGCTCGATGCGCAGGTTGGGTGTCAGCGTGTTGTCTTCCGCGAGGCCACCGCGCACGCCCAGGCCGACGCTGCCCCGCAGGCGGCTATTGCGCTCGCTCTCGCTGGCGGGCAGGGGCAGGGCCTCGTACACCTCGGCCAGGGGCAGCGGCTGGGGCGGGCCGCCGCCCAGCGGGGCCAGCGCATTGGCGCCGGCTTCGCGCACGAAGCGGCCGTAGGCCACCGACCCATCTTGGCGGGTGACCATGAAGTTGCCATCGGTGCGCAGGCCAGCCAGGGTGTCCATCGGCACCATCAGCTGGCCGGCCAGTTCCGTGCGAAAGACCAGCACCCCCTCTTCCACGCGCGAGACCCGCCCACGCACGGTATCGCCATCGGCCAGCGTGGCGGTGTCGGCGTGCATTGCGGTGTCGGCCTGCATTGCGGTGTCGGCCAGCGCTGGCGCGGCGGCCAGCACCACCGCAAGCCAGAGGAGACCCGCGGGCCGCCGCCGGCGCGCGCGCCCCGGCCCATACCCGTGCCGCGTTGTGCCCACGCGGCAGACCGCGTGCGGGGGTGTGTGGCCCCGGTATGCATTGCCCACCTGCATGCCGGTAGTGTACGCCCATTGCGGGCGCTGGCGCATGCCCAAGCGCGCCGTGTGGGAGTCAGGGGTATGCGGGAAATCTTCGCCAATCCGTGGGTGCGCCTGGCGCTGGTCCTGGTGGGACTGCTGGCGCTGGTTGCGCTGGGCCTCTTGCTGCGGCCGGTGCTGGTGCCGCTCTTCTTCGCCTTCGTCGTGGCCTATATCTTTGACCCCGTGGTGTGCGCGGCGCAGCGGCGTGGGCTGGGCCGCCAGTGGGCGACGGCCGTGGTCCTGACCATCGTCACCATCGGCGTGCTCTCGCTGCCGCTGTTGATGTTGCCGGGCATCATCCGCGAGGCGTCTCAGTTCGGCCAGGCGGCCAGCCAGATCGAGCCCGGCTGGCTCGAGCGCGGGCTCGAGCGGCTGCCCGTCGAGGAGTGGCTGGTTGCGGCCGGCTGGGTGGAGGAAGGCACTGAGGATATCAATGCGCGCGCCGTGATTGCGCAGCGCCTCGGCCAGATGGTGCGGGAGAACGCGCGCGCCCTGTGGACCGCCTCGGGGCGGGCCGGCTCATCGCTCGCTTCGTTCATCGGCGGCGTCAGCCAGGGGGTCGCCGGTATTGTGGGGTTTCTGGCCAACCTCGCGCTCTTCGCCTTCGTGGCCATTTACCTATTGCTCGATTTCGATGCGATCACGCGTGGTATGCGCGAATTGGTGCCGCCGCGCTGGCGCCCCCCGGTCTTTCGGATTGCGGGCAAGGTCGACCACAACCTGCAGTCCTTTCTGCGCGGCCAGTTGCTGGTGTGCCTGATTCTGGCCACGATGTATGGCGTGGGCCTGTGGCTGTCGGGCACGCCCTTCGCCATTACCATTGCGGTCATCTCGGGCGCGGCCAGCGTGGTGCCCTTTGTCGGGCCGGCGCTGATGCTGCTGCTTTCATCCGCAACCACGCTGCTCGATTACGGATTGAGCTGGAACATCTTGGGTGTGCTCGCGACCTGGGCGATTGCGCAGGGGCTCGAAGGGAATTTCATTACACCGCGGGTGCTTGGCCAGCAGATTGGCCTGCACCCGGTGTGGGTGCTGCTGGCTGCGGTTACGTTCGGCTGGGCCTTCGGCTTTGTCGGCGTCTTGCTGGCCGTGCCGACGGCCGCCGTGCTCAAGGTCTTCGTCGAAGAAGTGCTCGACTGGTACCGCGGCTCCGCCTTCTTCAACGACGACGAGACACCCGGGTGGGCCGCCCGGCCCGATACCGAAGCGGCGCAGGCGCCGGACAAGTAGCGCGATTGATCCACCGCGCCCGCGCCCGCGAGGTGCCCCGACCCGTGCCGGCGTGCCTGGTCTCTTGCGCCGTGC
>CAYMLC010000500.1:0-2565 GCA_964390765.1 uncultured Nitrospirales bacterium | reverse complement strand
GGAAATGCGAGCATTTTCAAGGGTTTGCAACGACGAGTCGCGGCATTGAGGCCCTTCGCAGGCCACGCTCGAGTTTGGCCACGGGCTGCTAGGCCGAGGCCGCCCCCACCGCGGCCAGTGCTTCCAGTGCGGCATCGTGCAGCACGCCGTTCGAGGCCAGCACGCCACGGTTGTGGACCAGGCGGCGGCCGGCCGTGAAGTCGAGCGGCTTACCGCTCAGGTCGGTGATGCGGCCCCCGGCCTCTTCCAGCACCAGGCTGCCCGCAGCCAGGTCCCACGCGCACTCCTTATAGTCCGGCCGGTCGGCCGACAGCAGGCGAAACAGCAGGTCGCCGCGGCCCGCCGCCAGTACCGCGAATTTGGCCTGGCTGTCCATCCGCACGGGTTCGGCCACAGTGCCCAGGCACGCAGCCACTTCGTCGATCTGCCCGGCGTTCGTGTGGCTCGATTCGTAGCTGCGCAAGAAGCGTGCATCGCGCGGGTCGCTGTAGGTCGAGACCTGCAGGTGGTGAAAATCATCGTGGTCCAGGGGCGAGATGTAGGCGCCCGAACCACGCTGTGCGAGGGCCACGGCACCCTCGCCCATCTCCGGCAGCGCGCTGACCGGCAGGTTGGGACAGCCGAGGGCGGCATGCGTTACCTCGCCGTCAGCGATACGGGCCAGGGCCACGGCATATTGCCCGCCGCGCACGTAGCCCTTGGTCCCGTCGATGGGGTCCAGGATCCAGTAGGTGCCTTCGGGCTCGGCCGCACCCCGGTCGATCCAATCGCAGACCGTGTCTTCGGTCGCGCCTTCACAGAACTTGCCCACAAAGTTGGCCACCACCCGGCGCATCTCGTCTTGTTCGGGTGCGCGCAAGGCGTCCGCCCGCTCTTCGCCCACCAGCGCCGGCCCGCCCAACTGCTCTTCAAGCCGGCGCGCGACCAGCGCCTGAATTGCATAGTCGCCCACGGTTACCGGCGAGAAATCGCTCTTGGTCAGGTTCATCATGGCCATACCCGCCTTTACCCGTTGCGCCAGTGCGCTGGCTTCACGGGTCACGGACAGCAGAAAGGCGTTTTCGGGCTGGTTCAGCTCAAGCATGGGGTGGGCTCCTGTGCGGGGTGAAGGAGGGAACGGTAGCAAACCGAAGCGGCGCGGTGACAGTCCCACTCGTCAGCGTTATACTGCGGAGCCACACCAGCCAGCCGAGGAGCGCCCATGTTCATCGATTTTCGCGTGGCCTATCTGCGCGACCACGTACGCGTGCGCGAAGTGCAGCGCTTCGGTTTTCTGCGCCAGATGGTCTCGTACTTTCTGAGCGAAGCCGCGCGCAACACCCCGCATGCGGCCATGGTGGCCACGTATGACGTGACGCCCCTCGTGGAGTATGGCAAGAGCAAGGACGAAGAGGTGGCGCGCGGGGGTAAGCTGTCGCGCGAGCAGTTGTTCAAGCGGGCCATTCACAAGAATTTTTCAGCCTTCTTTCTCAAGGCGATTGCGCACGCGCTGTACCACACGCCCTGCATGAATGGGTTCATCCATTACACGCCGTACCGCAACGGCGGCACCTTCTACCGCGCGGAAGACGTGAACCTCAGCTTCACCGTACATACCAAGCACGGGGTCATCCGCCCCATCTTGCGCAACCCGCATCTGAAGCCGCTGGACGAGGTGGCGCGGGAGATGCGCGACCTCGTGCGCAAGGCGCGCCGTACCGACCCGCAACAGCTCTACCTCGATGCCGCCAAGGTGTATGCGGGCTATGGCCTGCGCCAGCTCGATCTGGGCGCACTGGGCGCATTGTGGATTGCGGCGCGCGGGCTCCTGTGGGAGCGCCCCCGGCCCGACCCCGCCTACGCCGAGGTGCCGCCGGAGAAGAAGCTGGCCGTCAGCGACATTCTGGGCGCCACATGCACGGTGGCGAACATCGGCATGATGATCAGCGGCAACCAGACCCTTACGGTAATCGTGCCGCCCGAAGTGATGATGTTCGGTATCGGCGATTTACGGCTGGCGCCCATGGTGGTTAACGGAGACGTCGTGCCCCGCTACTGCATCACCATGACGGGCAGTATGGACCATCGCGCCTTCGACGCGGGCGAAGCGTTTCCCTTTGGCAACACCATCAAGCGCTACTTCGACGAGCCCGCCCGCATCTACGAGTGGCAAGAGGGCGACGAGATATAACGAAAGCGGGGACGGCCCGCGTAGAGCCGCCCCCGCTGCGTGGTTATGCCGGTGCTAGTCGCGTGCGTCTTCCGGCGTGTAGCGCTCGTACTCCTCAATCGAGGCGCCGGCGAAACACAGGTCCACGATCTCGCGGCCCATCGGGTCCAGCTCGTCGGTGAGGAAATCATTCAGGCACTTGTGGAAGAAGTCGGTCAGAATCTTCGCGCCCACGTCATAGGCCGCTTCGCCGACTTCCGGCTGCTGCGATACGTCGAAGAAGCGGTGGCCGATACGCTGGCCTTCCACCTGAATCTGCTCGGGGTGATAGCCGAGGATCGGGCAGCGCGCCGGCAGCAGCGTCTTGCGTGCGAAGCGCGCCTGGCCGCGGCGGGCCAGGTATTCACGCGTAATCC
>CAYMLC010000499.1:0-2573 GCA_964390765.1 uncultured Nitrospirales bacterium | reverse complement strand
CGGATGATAGTGCTCGTAGATGAAACTGGGGTCTTCGACGAAGCGCAGCACTACGGCGTCGCGCAGGAACAGGTAATCGGGCCGCAGCGTGCGCAACATGTCTTCGAGCGAGAGGCCGTCGGGGTGGTTGCGGCTGTACTCGACCACGGTGGGACTGCACAGGCCTGGCCAGTCCCACACCACCTTGCGCGAGTAGTACGCCATATAGCCGAGCGGCTCGCAGCCGACCGCTTCGTCGTCGGCCATGTTCGCGCCGATCCATTGGCCGGCCGGTTTGCGCACGGCGTTCTCGATATGGGTCTGAATCTGCCGCTCGGTGTCGATGGTCCACGGCAGCACCGCCGCGAAGAGGCCCAGGTAACACGCCGTGAAGGCGGCCAGTACGCGGCCCCGCGCCGCAAACGGCATCGCGCGTGCGGCAAAGGCGATGCCGTGCAGTGCGGGCAGGAGCAGCAACACGGTGTAGGGCACCTTGTACCAGTGAAAGATCACGGGCACGAGGAAGAGGTAGTAGAACGTGTAGACCCCCACAAAGCCGGCGATCAGCCACCAGGCAAACTGGCGCCGCACCGCCGCCACCCCGATACCCAGCACCGCGAAAAGGAACATGCCGTTCGCCAGCAGGCTCTCGGGCCCGGCGGTGAAGAAGCGGTGCACACCGGCGCCATGCCCGGCGAATGCGGGCGAGAGAAAGATGAACAAATGCTCGGACAGCGTGATCCAGACGTGCCGGCGCAGCCCGGCGAAGGTATCGGTACCGGGCACGTCCATCCAGGTGTCATAGCCCATACCCTTGGCCAGAATGGTGTGCGGGATGGGCGAGCCGTAGTACCACGTGGTCCACAGAATCCAGGGCAGATAGAGCGCCAGCGCGACCGCGACCACAAGGGGCATCTGCCGCGGCGCGCGCCACAGGCCGTACAGGCCAACCAGCACGGTCCAGAAAGCGAAGTCGGGCCGGGCCAGCATGCACAGGCCGAGCGATACGCCGAGCCAGACGGGCTTCCACGCGACCGCATAGTAGAGCGACATGACGAGGATGAGCGTGGCGACCTGTGTCTCCATGCCCGCCATGCCGAAGAGCATCTGGTGATGTTCGATGGCCACATAGCCGCAGGCCAACACCGTGAGCGGCAGCGGCAGGCCGATGCGCGGGTGCAAGCCGATGCCCATCATGTAGAGCACGGTAAGCGCGGCGGCGGGCAAGGACACCAGCTTGATGAACTCGAGCCCGAACCCGACGTGCATCAGGTCGCCGATAAGCGGAATGAGCACGCTCAAGGGGCTGGTGAACCCGTGCAGCGGCATGTGGCCGGGCCGCCAATGCGTGAGCCCGATGCCGCGCGCCGCGTTCTCGGCGTGCAGACACGTGATCAGCGCGTCTTCCCAATAGCGCTGCGTCCATACCCAGAACACGATGCGCAACACGATGGCCAGCAGCGCCAGGCCGAAGGCCCAGTGCACCACGCGCCGCGCGTGCGGGTCGTCGGGCACCTCGATGGCCAGCGCACGCAGCAGCCTTGCACCCGCGCCGCGGTATTGGTCATTCGTTCCCACGGCCCCAGTGTGCCGTGCGCAACCGCTAAGGTTCCATTAAGGCGCCGGGTTAAATCTCGTGGATGGTGCGTTCGCTGGGCAGGCGGTATTGCGCGCTGTAGACGCCGTCGGGCCCGCGTTCGCCACAGCCGATGACCATCGGGATGAGCGTGCCACGCCGCGCGCCCACGATGCGGCGGACGCGGGCCGAGTCCATGCCCTCCATCATGCACGTGTCGAAGCCGTGCGCACGCAGGCCGAGCACGAAGTTTTCCGCCGCCAGCGCCGCCGACTTCACCGCCCATACCGCCATGCCGCTGCGCCCCATGGGCTCGCGCGGTGCAGGACGAAACAGCCCCACCCCGTTGAAGATTGCCCAGCGCAGCGGGGTCAGCATGCCCAGCGGCCCCTGCGTATAGAGCAGCTTCGCCACCACGCCGTAGTATTCGCGCACGACCTTGGGAGGTTTGCCTTCGGGCCAGCCCTCGAGCACCATGCGGCAGTGCTCGCGCCAGCGCGCGGGCGTCGCCGCTACGACCACCAGCTCGGCCGCAGTCGTCGCCGCGTTCTGGCCGAGACACGCGTGGGCGAGGCGCGCCTTCTTCTCGGGGCTGCGCACCCAGAACAACTGCCACGTCTGCAGGTTACTGCTGTTCGGCGCGCGCAACGCCAGCTCGAGACACTGGCGCATCACGTTCTCGGGGATAGGCGTATCGGTGAACTTCCGCACCGAACGCCGCGCCCGCACAATGCGTTCGAAGGCGGCTGCATCTTCCGCCTGGGTCAGCCGTGCGTCCTCGGCCACCGCCACGCTAGTACGTCCGTTCGCCGGCATTGGTCAGCCGCACCACGCGGCCCGGCTGATTCAGCACCACATAGATGGCGCCGTTGGGTCCCGTGGCCACATCGCGCACGCGCCCCCAGTTCTTCACAATGGTCTCGCTGTGAATCACGCGGTCGTCTGTGACACTCAGCAACTGCACTTCCTCGAACCGCAGCGCCCCCGCCAAGAGGTGGTTTTCCCACTTCGGATACTC
>CAYMLC010000498.1:0-2578 GCA_964390765.1 uncultured Nitrospirales bacterium | reverse complement strand
GGAATAGTTGTGGGAGGCTTTAGAGCGAGTCGAAGACGCGCTGGAAGTCGGTGCGCTCGTCTTGCGCCAGCTGTTCTTCGGCCAGCACGGCCACCGTGTCCTGCCAGTCGGCGGGGCGCATCGCCACGATTTCGTCTTCAATTGTGCGCTTCACCGTGGCGGGCAGGTCTTCTTCGCGGAACTGCCAGATGGTGTTGGGTCCATCCGATACATTTTCGAAAATGCCGACGTTCTTGCCATCGAGCGTGCGGTAGTACACGCCCCAGTTCCCTACCATCACGGCCTCGGCCCACTTTGTCTGACGCGAGCCGAAGCGGTCGCGCACGGGCAGGCGCGCGTAGAAGTATTCACGCGTACCCGCAATGCGCAACTCTTCGACATAGACATCGGTGTAGGCGCGCATCAGCTCGGGGGTCACAAAGGTCGCATCCTGCACGCGGTCGCGCAGCATCTCCACGGCGCGCACGCGCTCGGTGTGCGAGAACTTCTCGGGCGTCAACGGCAGGCCTTCACTGACCTCGACGAAGAGCCGGTCGACAGCGGCCGCCAGCGCCTCGCGCGTTGCGATGCGGCGCGTATTGGCGTCTTCCAGCTCACCGACGAGGCTGGTCAGGCGGTCGACCTCGGCCACCAGGCCCGTCTGGCGCGCCTGCAGAATGCTGTTCTGATTGCGCAGGTCTTCGAACTCTTCACGCTCGGTAAGGAACTCTTCGTTCAGGTCGGCGATGCTGTCTTCGATCTCGCGCAGGTCGGTCTCGGCTTGCGCATACTGGGTGCTGGCCGATTCAAGTTCCGAGTTGATGCTGTTCAACTCTTCCTGGCGCTGCGCGATTTCCTGCGCGATGCGGTCGAGTTCCTGCGGGCTGACGGTGCTGCCCTCAGCCTGTGCCTGCCGCAACTGGTTGATGGTGTTCTGCTGCGTCTGCACGCGCGCCTCGAGCTCGGAGATGCGGCCCGCGTCTTCACCGCCCATACCGATAAAGGGCAAGACGTAGGGGCTCAGGAACAGGCCGATGATCAGGGCCACCAGCGCGGCCACACCCACGTACAAGGGCTTCACGCCGCCACCGCTGCCGCCCTTTTCAGGCTGGGGGGCGCCACCGGCCACCGCGGCCCCGGCACCCGCGCCCGCCGCGGCACCTATCCCGGTGTCGGGCGAAAAGTCGGGCATGGGCGTACCACCACCGGCGTCGAAACCACCCTGGTCGAAGCCGCCCTGGTCGAAGCCGCCACCGCCGCCGCCGAAGGCGCCGGGGTCAAAACCGCTGTCTTGTGCCGGCGCCTGCTGGTCGCCGAACATCGGCGTTTCCATGGCTTGCGTGGGCGCGGGCGTATCGACCGATGCATCGAAGCCGGCGTCGCCCCCGCCGAAGGCGCTGTCGAACATGGGCGTATCGACATCGCTCTCCGGACCCGGCCCAATCTCGGGCGTCTCGGGCGAGAAGTCGCTGTCCGCGGCCATGTCTTGAAAGTTGCTGCTGGGCGTGTCGAGCGGCGGGGTGCTGCCCGAGCTTATCTGCTCGCTGCCGAAGCCGCTGCCCTCGCCCGGTGTCGGCGTCGCCATATTGCCTTCGTCGATGGGCAATTGCGTGCCGCCCTTGTCGGCGCCTTCGCTCTCGAAGCTGCTCAGTGGTGGCAGCCCACTGTCGGAACTCAGCCCGCTGCCCGAGTCGAAATCACTCAGCGGCGGAAGATTGCCCAGACCGGAATCACTGGTCTGGTCCTTTTCATCTTCCGGGGTCTGGTCTTCGTTTGGCTTGCCCTGATCTTCGGCCATGGGCTTTCTCTCCCCGCTCGGTTTGCATCCGGACCGCCAAGTCCCGGCGCCAACGCGGTTTAGGTCTGTGGCGTGGGGCGAGCATAGCACGCCCTGTGGGCACTGTCAACAAATCCCTCGCGGCGTGCCGCCTTGCTAAAGAGGTCGTCCAGCGCGTCTAAGATATTCAGTTACGGCGGGTTAACCACCCCGGCGTACGGCTGGATTCACTTCACAGGCCGCGTGGCTCAATTCGAATTCTACGCTTAATAGCCCGCAGCCAGGTCGATAGGAGTGCCTTCGAGCGCCGCCTGCACCCGCGTGCGCAGGCCCGGCTCAATCTGCACCACGGCCTGATAGGCGCGCTGCGCCTGCATGAAGTCGCCCAGCTTGAGCAGTAGGTCGGCCTGTAAGAGGGCGCCCTGCACGCGGTAGGCGTTCACCGCTTCGCCACCGCTCAACTGAGCCACGGATGCAGCCTGCGGCAACGCCTCGCTGTAGCGGCCGAGAGCGGCCAGATTACGCGCAAGGCTCAGGCGCAGGTCGCCCTCCTCTTCCGGGCTGAGGGTGTCGCCGCGCAGCGCGAGCGCCTGGCGATAGTGGCGGACCGCACCGGCCGCATTGTCGCGCAGGTCGTCGTAATCCACGGCGAGATTGTAATGCACGCGGCTGGTGGCGGGGTTCTTGGCAATCGTGTCGCGGAAGAGGGATTCGTTGGTGTCCCAGTCAGCATTGCGCACCACGGCCGCGCCAAACAGCCCGATGATGAAGGCAGCGGCCAGGGGCGCGAGCACGCGACCGGCGGCGGGCTGGCGCTGGATT
>CAYMLC010000497.1:1688-2579 GCA_964390765.1 uncultured Nitrospirales bacterium | reverse complement strand
CCGTGCGGGGGCAGGTCGCGGAAGAAGTAGTCGAAACTGACGCGGCGCTCGGCGCGGCCCGCACGCCACTGTCCGGCCATCATCGTCAGTTGGTACAGGTCGGTCAGCAGGGCCAGGCCCCGCCGCTCAAACCACGGCGCCAGTGTGCCGCTCATTCCAGCACGTCGCCCAGGCGCGTGGCCCGCACCCCCGCGGCACGCATGGCCTCCCACGCGCGCCCGAGCGATCCGGCGGGCTGGTCGATGCCGCGGCAGGCGTCGTCCACCACCAGCACCTCGAACCCTTTGCGGCAACCATCGATAGCGCTGTGCTTCACGCAGAAATCCGTGGCCAGACCCACCACGAACAGGCGCTCGATTTCGCGCTCGCGCAGGCGTGCCGTCAGCGGCAGGTCGCCCTCGAAGGCGCTGTACGCCTCGCGGTCGGGGTCGGCGCCCTTGCGCAGCTGCATCGCGTCGCCCGGCACGATAAGGTCGCCATGGAACTCCGCGCCCGGCGAGTGCTGCACACAGTGCACGGGCCAGCTCATGTCTTCGAAGGCCGGCTCGGCGCTGAAGCTGCAATGGTCGGCCGGGTGCCAGTCGCGGCTGAAGACAACAGTGGGAAACAGGCCGACCAGCTTGTTAATCGCGGGCACCACCATGTCGCCGCCCGGCACGGCGAGCGCCCCGCCCGGGCAGAAGTCATTTTGCACATCCACCACCAGCAGCGCGTCGTTGTCGCCAATCGTCATGTGCGGCCTCCTGTGCCGCGGTCGAGCCTACGCGAGCGGTCGCGGGGGGTCAAACCCTGCGCGCCGCTAGGGGTTCTCCGGCTGGGGCGTGAAGGTCAGGCGGTCGAGGTCGAAGTCGCGTGCTTCGAGGTCGGCGAGAATCGCGTCGAGCGTCGCCG
>CAYMLC010000497.1:0-1678 GCA_964390765.1 uncultured Nitrospirales bacterium | reverse complement strand
GCCGGTTCGAGCTGTGGTGTGCGGCTGAGGATAAAGAGGGTTGAGCGCAGCGGACCGCTGACCACCGCCCACGTGTAGCCCGCTTCCTCCAGGCCGATGATCCAGTAGTTGCCCAGACCGAAGGTGGGGAAGGCGGGCACCCCATCGAAGGACACGGTAAGGCGTGCATTGGTCTCCTCGTCGACCACGCGTGCCGTGCCGATAATCTCCGTCGGCGCACCGTCGAGCGTCTCTTCAAAGGCGCGGTTAACCACGCGCACCGTGCCGTCTTCCTGCAGCGTATACTCGGCCGTGGTGCCGGTCAGCCCGCGGTTGAAGAAGGTGGGGTAACTGGCGATTTCGTACCACAGTCCCTGGTAGCGCTCGAGGTCCACGTTGTCGACCGTCTCGGGCGCGTTACTCAGACAGCCACTGAGCCCGAGGGCCGCTATGAGCACCAGTGCGGGACAGATTGCAGTCTTCTGAAAGCGTGTGCTGGATAGCATGAAGATTTCTCCCGTGTATAAAGCCGGGCAACAGGCGCGGTGTCGGTGCTATTCCACCGGTCTCTTTCGTATCATTCGCACATGAGTCGTGCGCTTTTCCGAGACCCCGACAGCTTCCTGCTCTTCGAGCCGCCGTCGGCAGAGGCCTTGCAACGCTGGACCACGCCGCTGCGCTGGTACTTCAGCCCGGTCCTTGATGGCCTCGAGCATCTCGATGCCGATGCGCCCCGGCTGTACGTGGGCAACCATACGCTGGGGTCGATCGACTGGCCCCTGTTGTTGAGCGAAGTGTACAGCGCGAAGGGGATTTTCCTGCGCAGTCTGGGCGACCGTATGCACGGGCAGGTACCGATCTGGCGAGACCAGGTGGGGCGGCTCGGCATTGTCGAGGGTACGCGCAGCAACTGCGCCGCGCTGATGGAGGCGGGCGAACATGTCCTGGTGTATCCGGGCGGGGCGCGCGAAGTATGCAAGCGCAAGGGCGAGAACTACACCCTCACCTGGAAGAAGCGGACCGGCTTCGTGCACATGGCGATCAAGCACGGCTACGCGATTCAGCCTGTCGCTTCGGTGGGCGCGGACAACGCCTACGGCCTGCTGCTGGATGCTGAAGACGTGCGCCGCTCGCCCATTGGCCGGTTGTTGGCGCGAACGGGGGTGGCGGAGGAATGGCTGCGTGGCGGCGACATCATTCCGCCCGTGCCCATCGGCCTGGGTCCCACGCTGCTGCCTAGGCCCGAGCGCTTCTACTTCGGTTTCCCGCCGCCCATTTCCGTGGATGCCTACCGCGGCAGGCAGAACGATGGACGCGCGCTGCGCGCCGTGCGCAACCGCGTGGCCAAAGCCATCGAGGGCGAGATCGGCCGCCTGCTGTTGCAGCGCGAGCGCGACCGGGAAAGCAGTTGGGTGCGCCGCTGGCTGACCCGCGGCTAGTCGACCAGGGTATCGGCGGCTGCGGGGCCCACCTGGCCCTGCAAGACCGGCCGCGGATTGTTGCCGCAATACAGGTCGAAACGGGTGCCAGGGCCGTGTGCGCCGGCCAACAGCTTCACGTCGTAGCGGATGAATACCGGCCCCTTGAACAGCAGGTCGGCACGCGTCGGCGCGTCTTCTTCGCCCTGGCCCAACTCGGCCAGACTGCGCGCCGCCGACCACATGCCATGGATGATGGCCTGCTTGAAGCCGAAGAGCTT
>CAYMLC010000496.1:0-2581 GCA_964390765.1 uncultured Nitrospirales bacterium | reverse complement strand
TCTACGGCGGCGGCCAGTGCTTCAACGCGGCCCTGGTCGAGCAGGGTCTGGCCGATGTCTACCTCTACGACGAAGGCCGCTTTCACGACCCCGCACTCGCGCTCAAGGATTTCTTCAGCTATGCCGCCCCGCACACCGATTCCATCGCAGAGAGCGTCGCACCGATCGAAGAGCTCGATGTGTACAACGGCGCGCTCGAAGTGCTGTGCGCCCTGGCCTACTTCACAGGCGGCCACGTGTGGCGCGTCGCGCTTGATGGCGCCGTCACCTTTCGCCCGGCCACCGCGGTCGACCAGGTCTACTTCCATGACCCGGTGCGCCTCGGCGTGGCCCTGGGCGCGAGCGACTCCACGCTCAACAACCACCTTCACGTCACCGGCAACCCCTTCGAGGACACGCTGTCGCTCGGGCGTACCCGGTCCGACAGCGTCGACGCCTATGGCTTCCGCAGCGGCCGCCTCGACTACCACTCCCTCACGCGCGCGGCCGACGCCGAACGCCTGGCCGACGGCCTCCTCGAAGACCTCGCCTATCCCACGCCCGACGGGCTGCTGACGTTCTTCGCCGGAACCCCCGCGTTGAGCGTGGGCGATACCGTCGAAGTGCGTGGCGGCCCCCTGCGCCGTGTCGATGCGGCACCACCGGAAGAGTGGGGCGGCCGATTCGCCGGGCGCCTTACCGGCCGCGTGCGGCGCCTTACCCACCGCTTCAGCGGGCGGCACGTCGCGACCGAAGCCGCACTCAGTAGCCCGCTGCGCAGTGTCGCCGACCCGCTCGTCTTCATCACGCGCAGCCAGGAGCGCGGCGCCGGCCTCTACCAATTCCGTCTCGACGACCCCGTCGTCGGCACCGACTACGCCTTCCACCTCGACTAACGCGAAGGAGATTGCCCCATGTCCATCAAGGGCCCGAGCTACGTCAAGACGACCTGGGCCTTTCAGGAAAGGCCCGTGCCCTCAGCCAAGCTCAACGCCTGGGACGACCGTATCGAAGCCGCGCTCGAACTGGCCTACCGCCTGCTCGCACTCGTCTGGGGCGGCAGCGACGGCGTCATCCGCAACGCCGAAAACGACAGCCTGCAGGTCGTGGCGCGCGCATCGCCCGGCCTCGCGGTCGTGGTCAAGCCCGGCTTCGCCTTCATCGACGGCATGCCCTTCTGGCTGGCCGAAGAGACCGAGACCGTCGACGTCGACGCCGCGGTCACCCTGCCACGCATCGACCTGGTGCAGGCCTCACTCGCCGAGTGGACCGTGACCATCAAGTCCGGCACCCCCGCGGCCGAGCCCGCGGCCCCCACGCCCGACAGCGATTGCATCGCGCTCGCGCACCTCTACCTGCCCGGCGGCGGCACCGTGATCAAGAACGCCGACGACGGCACCAACGGCTACATCATCGACCGGCGCACCTTTGTGTAGCGCCGTATCAGGAGAACACCCCATGCAGCTTTTCGAATGGTTCAGCAGCGAAGGCGCCCTCACACTTATCGGCGGCCTTATCGGTACCGCCTGGACACTCTTCAAGTCCACCGAGTGGTACAGCCAGCGCCGCCGCAATCGCTATGAGGCCGCCATCGAAGTCCTCGAGGCCGCCGTCGAAGAGACCTACCGCACCTACGTCGCCGCCCTCAAGGAAGGCCGCAGCGACGGCAAACTGACCCCCGCCGAACGCCGCCGCGCCCGCCAGCTCGCCCGCGAACGCGCCATCAGCATCGGCCGCAGCCGCGGTGTCGATGTGCTGCGCGAGCTCGGCCAGGAACTGATAGACCTCTGGATCGCGCGCCACGTGAAGAAGCTCAAGCGCTAGCCGCCTGTAGCAAAAGGCGCGTACCGCGGCACCGCCACGCCAACCGCCCGGGTTCTCCACGGAGGATCCGGGCGATTCATGTTGTACGCGGTTTGCTTGCCGGTGATTTCCCGGCCGGCGATTTACTGGCCGGTGCGTCGCGCCTACTTCCGCGCCTTCTTCCCGCCCTGCGCATCGGCCACACGCCTTGCGCTCAACACCGTATTCTGCAGCAGCATGGTGATCGTCATCGGGCCGACGCCCCCCGGCACCGGCGTAATCGCCTTCGCCTTCTTGCTCACCCCCGCAAACGCCACGTCGCCCACCAGCCGCGTGCCCGACTTCCGTGTCGCATCCGCGATCCGGTTCACGCCCACGTCGATCACCACGGCGCCCTCGCGCACCATGCGCGGCTTCACAAACTCCGGCACGCCAATCGCCGCCACCAGAATATCCGCCTGCTGCGTGAGGCGCGCCAACTGGCGCGTGCGCGAATGGGCCACCGTCACCGTCGCATTCGCGCCCGGCCCCTTCTGCATTAAGAGCGCAGCCAGCGGCTTGCCCACAATGTTCGAGCGCCCCACGATAGCCACGTGCTTGCCCGCCGGGTCGTTGCCGCTGCGCACCAGCAATTCCTGGCAGCCATGCGGCGTACAGGGCACAAAGCCCGGCTCACCCGCCAACAGCTTGCCCACATTCACCGGGTGAAATCCGTCCACGTCCTTGTCCGGACCGATCGCGTGGATCACCTTGGCCGCATCGATCTGGTCGGGCAGCGGCAACTGCACCAGAATGCCGT
>CAYMLC010000495.1:0-2594 GCA_964390765.1 uncultured Nitrospirales bacterium | reverse complement strand
ACCGGCGCCGTGCACGCGACCGCATTGCCCGGCTCGAGCGCGAGGTGAAGTCGCTGGGCGACCGGCGCAGCCTGCGCCGCGGCCGGCGCGAACGGCGCGGCGTGCCCGTGGTCAGCATTGTGGGCTATACGAACGCGGGCAAATCGACCCTGCTGAACCAACTCACGCAGAGCGCCGTGACCGCGGAAGATGCGTTGTTCGCCACGCTCAACCCGGTATCGCGGCGGCTGCGCTTTCCCGAAGAGCGCGAAGTCGTGTTGACCGATACCGTCGGCTTTATTCGCAATCTGCCCCAAGACCTCAAGGCATCGTTCCGCACAACCTTCGAAGAACTGCACCAGGCCGACCTGTTGCTTCACGTGGTCGATGCATCGGCCGAGGATTTCGAAGAGAAGTACGATGCCGTGATGGCCATGGTCAAGGAACTCGACCTGCTCGAGAAGCCAGTTATCACCGTGCTGAACAAGATTGACCGGGCCAGCGCCGAACGCGTCGCGGGGCTGCAGAATCAGTATGGTGGGGTGACCGTGTGTGCGCTCGACCGCGCCAGCTTCCAGCCGCTGCTTGCGGCCATCGGCGAGCGCATCTGGCCGGGCGAAGCCGTGGACCTGACGCGCGGTGAAGTGGTGGCGTCCACGGCCCGGGGCGATGGCGAAGACGCCCGCCAAGCGAAGGCCGAGCACGATGCGGCGTAGCGGTGCCGCCTGGCTGGCGCTTACCTTTCTGTGCTGCGCCGCAGCGGCCCTGGCGCAGACGCCTGGCGCCGAGGCGATCGAGGCCTATCAGGCGGCTATGGACCGCTATTGGCAAGCCGCCGCACGTGGCCAGGCGCCCGCGGCCCGCGCGGCCCAGGCCGATGCACAGACCGCACTACTGGAAGCCCGCACGGCGCTGGAGCAAGCGGGCGCGGCCAGACCCGGTTCTCCGCCCGACAGCCTGTTGGCGTACGCCCAGACCCTGGCGTGGCAAGGCAACTACGACCTCGCCGCCGAGCGGCTGGCCGCTGCGCTTCGTGTTCAGGGCAACGTGCCTGCGCTGCAGGCGGCGCTTGCAGACTACGCGCGGTGGTGTGGCGATGATTGGCAGAAGCGCGGACTCGACGCCGCCCAGGCCGTCATCGATGGCGAGGCCGAACCCGATTTGCGCGCCCGTGCATTGCAGGCGCGCGGCGACTATCTCTGGCGCGCGGGCCTGTACGACCTGGCCGGGGCGGACTATGCCGCCGCCGCCGAGCTTGTGCCCGAGAACGTAGAGAACGCGTTGCGGCTGGCCGCCGACGAGGCGCGCCGCGGCGACGTGGTGCAGGCGTCGGCACGGCTCGACGAGCTGGGCCAGGCGGCGCAACGCCATGATGCCGAGACGCGCGCACGCCTGCGCGAAGCGCTGCACAATTTTGAGCGCCGCAGCCTGACCTTTGCCGACGACGCCGCGCACCATGCGGCCTACGGCAAACTGCTCTATCGCGCCGCGCGCCTCGGCGAAGCCGCACTGGCGGTACGCCGTGCGCTCGAACTCGATCCGGGCCGCATCGACGATTGGTCGTTTCTCGGCGCCGTCAACAGCCAGCTCGGTAATCTCGATGCCGCGCTACGCGCCTACGAAGAAGCGCTCGAGCGCGCCCCGGAACAGCCTGCGCTGCGTGAACTGGTCGAACGGCTGCGCCGCGTGCAGGATGAGCAGCGCCCACAGCAGCCGGGCGCAACTCAATCGGCGCCGCCGCAATCGGGCGCCGCTCCGCCGCCCCTGTTGCAGCGGCCATAGCGGCCATAGCGGCCATCAATCCCGGTCGTTCGCTTCGCCGTCGGGGAAGCGGCCGAAGCGTTCGTAGTCGGGGATATCGCCGCCCCCGCCCCCAAGACCCCGCAAGAAGCGGGCAAACGCCCAAACCGTCGAGGCGAGCACGAGTAACAGCATCGGCACATACCAACTCATGATGAGTACGGTGGCCAACAGTTCCCAGCCCAGCAGAAGGGCCACGAAACCACCCACATGGCTCACGCCGATCCACGTCAGGTACCACTTCATCTCGTCGTCTTTGTGCATGCTGCCACCTCCTGCTCGTGCTACTCCTGACCGCGCGATTTTAGTCGCCCCGTTTTCGCCACGCTCTGTTATGGTCAGGCGGTCAACCGTGGGAGGAGGCCATGCCGATTCCATTTCTCACCCAATTGCGCATGCGCATGCAGCGCCTACCGGTGGGCACGCTGCGCCGCGCACACGCGCTCGACGAGGCCGAGACGCTGCTCTTGGAAAGCGAAATCCCCGAGCACGATCGGGAGCGCGAACTCGCAACGTTGCACAACAGCCGCGCCGGCTTCGAAAGTGAACTCGCTGCGCTGCGCGAAAGGTGGACCGCGCTGTTCGTTTAGTCCCTACGCCAATGGTAGAAGCGCAGCGCCAACGCATGTGCGATGCGGCGAACAACCGCCTGCAATGCGAGCACGATTGCAAGGGGAAGGAGGGGCAGGAGCCAGTCCACCGGGTTCGTTTCCGCCAGCCCGCGCTCGAATAACCACGCATACCACAGGGCCGTGCCGATGCCCAGGCAGACCAACAGCCAACACCCGTGCCCTTCACCTAGGGTCAACCGTTAC
>CAYMLC010000494.1:878-2618 GCA_964390765.1 uncultured Nitrospirales bacterium | reverse complement strand
GATCTGGCCGTCGGTGATCGAGATCACATTGGTCGGGATATAGGCCGACACGTCGCCCGCCTGCGTCTCGATAATCGGAAGCGCGGTCAGGCTGCCGCCGCCGTGGTCCGCGTTCAGCTTGGCCGCGCGCTCGAGCAGGCGCGAGTGCAGGAAGAACACATCGCCCGGGTAGGCTTCGCGGCCGGGCGGGCGCCGCAGCAACAGCGAGAGCTGGCGATAGGCCGCGGCCTGCTTCGACAGGTCATCGTAAATCACCAGCGCGTGCTGGCCGCGGTCGCGGAAGTATTCGCCCATGGCGCAGCCCGAATAGGGCGCCAGGTATTGCAACGGCGCGGCCACACTGGCCGAGGCCGACACCACGATGGTGTAGTCCATGGCGCCGTTCTCTCGCAGCTCTTCGACCACGCGCGCCACCGTGCTGCGCTTCTGCCCGATAGCCACGTAGATGCAGATGACGTCGCTGTCTTTCTGGTTGATGATGGTGTCGAGCGCCACCGCGGTCTTGCCGGTCTGGCGGTCGCCGATGATGAGCTCGCGCTGCCCGCGGCCAATCGGCGTCATCGCGTCGATGGCCTTGATGCCGGTTTGCAGGGGCTCATTCACCGGCGTACGCGCAACGATGCCCGGCGCGATGCGCTCCACGGGCAGGGTCTCCGTCGTCTCGACCGGCCCGCGCCCGTCAATCGGTTCGCCCAGCGCGTTCACCACGCGGCCAATCATGGCCTCGCCCACCGGCACCGACATGATGCGGCCGGTGCGCCGCACGGTGTCGCCGTCGGCGACCTTTTCGTAGTCGCCGAAGAGCACGGCGCCCACGTTGTCTTCTTCCAGGTTGAGCGCCATGCCGGTCACGTTGTGCGGAAAGTCCAGCATCTCGCCCGCCATGGCGCGTTCCAGCCCATAGACGCGCGCGATACCATCGCCCGCCTGGATAACCGTGCCCACCTCGGCAACATCGACGCTGGTGTCGAAGTCGCCTATCTGGCGGCGAATGATTTCGGTGACTTCAGTGGCCTGAATCTTCATCGGTTCAGCTGCTCCTCTGGCAGTAGGGCGTCGCGCAGGCGGTTCAGGTGGTGGCGCGCGCTGCCGTCGTAGCGCACACCGTCGACATCGGCCACGACACCGCCCAGCAGTTCGGGCTCGATTTCAAGTTCGATGCGCACTTCTTTGCCCGTGCGTTGTTCGAGCGCGCTCTTCACGCGGGCCGCTTGCTCCTCGTCGAGCGGAAACGCGGCGCGCACCTGCGCACGCGTGCAGTTCTGGCAGTCATCCACCAGGCCGGTCAGCAGTTCGGCAATGGCGGGAATCAGGGCGGCGCGGCCACGCCGCACGATTTCGGTCAACAGCCGCGTGACCACCTCGGGTACCTGGTCGCCTTCGAGAATCGCCTCGACCAGTTGCGCGCGTTCATCGCGCTTGATCGCCGGGTTCGAGATGGCCGCGTTGAAATCGTGGTGCGTGGTGTAGAGCTTGGCCATCTCGTGCAAGATACGCACCGCGGTATTCTGGTCGGCCTCGCCCTCGAGGTTCAGAAAGAGGGCGCCGGCATAGCGTTCGGCGAGGCGCGCATGCTTCATCGCCCGTTCTCCACTTGCTCGGCGAAGGCGTCGACCCAGCGCGCACTCAGCGCTTCCTGGTCTTCCCGATAGCGCGCCTCGAGGTTGGCCAGCATTTGCTCCACCAGGTCGCGCCGTATGCGCTGCTCGGCTGCCAGGCGTTCCTTGGCCTTGCGGTCTT
>CAYMLC010000494.1:0-868 GCA_964390765.1 uncultured Nitrospirales bacterium | reverse complement strand
AGCGCGAGACTGTTTTCATTCGTCTGTTCGAGTTGCTCCAACTCGTGCGCAATCTTCTTCTCGGCGTCCTGGTCGACCGCCTCCCGCTCACGGGGCAACTGCTCGATGCGCTGCTCGGCTTCTTGCTGGCGCGCCACGGCGTCTTCGCGTGCCTTGCGCGCGGTCTCGATGCGCTCGCGCAGGGCGGCGATTTGCGCGTCGAGCAGGTTGAGCAGCGGGCGGCGGCCGAACCACACGCCAATCACCACCAGCAGCCCGGTGTTGAACACATCGAAGATCACATCGCGCCAGAGGCGGCGCGTCTCTTCCGCCTGAAAAGCGGGGCGGCTCTTGTATTGTTCGACAAAGGCCAGGGTCTCGCCCCAGGTATCGGGCACGTCTTTGCTACCCGGCTTATAGAGGTGCGGACGCTGCTCATACTTCTTGTAGAGATCGCTCTTTACGACCTCGAGATAGTGCTCGTGCTCCTCGCCGTACTGGTCGAGGTACTCGGCCGACAGCCCGGCGCCGCCCATTACCAGGTTGAGACCGGCCCAGAAGACGACCGCGACGACCGCAACCGCAAGCAGAAATTGCTTGTTCGTCATGTGCGCACCTCGCTCAGGCCCAGCTGCTCGGCGGCGGCATCGGCCAACTCGCGGCTCAGCCGGTCGTAGTCGTCGCGTTGCCGGTCCACGGCCTCGCGCAGTTCCTTCTGCAGTGCGGCGATTTGCGCTTCTTCCTCGGCCTTCAGTTCGGCCACACGGTCCAGGTGCATACGCTGGGCTTCACGGTGCGCCTGCGCAATGCGCTGGCTCGCTTCACGGTGCAGCGCGGCGCGTTTGCGCCGGTACTCGCGATCCAGCGATTCACTGGTTTCGCTGGCTTC
>CAYMLC010000493.1:0-2618 GCA_964390765.1 uncultured Nitrospirales bacterium | reverse complement strand
GGTAAGATGCCGCCGGTCCAATTGTTTTTTGTTTCTTGGCGCGGCAGCACGCGCACCGTGCGCACCTGGGTGTCGGCCTGGTTCCCACTTGAATCGCTTACGTCGTACGACAGCTGATAGGTGCCCGCGCTGCCCGTATTCACATTGCCGCTCACCACGATGTTGCCGCTCACGTCGCCGTCCACATTGTCGGTGGCGGTGGCACCGGGGTCGTTGAAGCCCTGCCCCGCGCGGATGGTCATGTTGCGGGGCGGATTCAGGGTGATGACCGGCGGGCTGACGTCTTGTCCGAACAGCTCGACCGTGTCGATGTTCGAGACCAGCTCGATACTCTCGCGCCGATAGCGCACCTGGCCGGTGATGGTGGCCGGGCCCGCGGCATCGAGCGGCGGGGTCATGAGATAGGTGAACTCGACGGGGAACTCCTGAAACGCGGCGGTCCACGCCATCTCGAGCGTGCCGGTGCTGCGGTTGTGGTTGAAGACATCGGGCAGCCGGCCCTGCGAAGCGGAGACGAGTCCGTTGTTGCTCTCGCCCGTACCGAATTGCCAGCCGGGCGGCCACTGCTGTGTGAGGCCGAGCGCGGTAATGCTGCCGTCGCTCACGCCGGCGTCGATACGCGCGATGACCTCCAGCGGCTGGCCGCCTTCATAGTCGTTGGGAAAGATGCGGAACTCGAAGGCCAGCGCCAGCGGGTTGGGGTCCGCCGGTGCGTCTGGCCCGGTCTGCGCCAGGGCGCCGCCCGCGGCGCAGAAGAAGGCCGTCGTCCACACAACTGCTTTTGGAATAATGGTTTGCATCGGCCCTTCGCCTTGGAATTCACACCGGGTTTGCCCGGCCAAAGTATGCCACAAGTGTACCGCCGGTGCAGACGCCCATTGCGCACAACGCTTTCCGCGACCCGATAAGGTGACGCGGCCGCGGCGCAATCAGGGTGTGTCGCCCAGGAACGGGCGCGGGACGGGCGGCGGTGTGCCGGGCAGGGGCTCGGTGGCGGCACGCACGAAGTCTTCGAGGTCGCCGAAGCGGGTGACGCGGAAGGCCTCGGCCAGACGCCCCTCGGGCAGGCCGCCCGCCTGGGCCACGGCCGCGGCCTGCAGCGTGAGCGATTGCTCCAGCAGGGGGGTAGGGTCGCCCTGTTGCGCCTGTTCGAGGGCGGGCCACTGGCGGCCGAAGGTACGCAGTTGCAGGCGGATGCCCTCGAGAATGTTGCGCACCATGGTGCGGTGCGTGGCGAGTGCGGCGGCCTTGGCCGCGATGTGGTCCGTAATGTCCACGAGTGCGTTGACCGCGGGCGGTTGCCGGGCGAAGTACCAGTGCTCGCAGACGGCGAAGGGCGCCAGGCCCTCGGCGAAATGCTCGGGGTGGTGCAGGTCGAAGGTGGCCACCCAGTACGCCTCTTCGGTGGCCTGCGCCACACGCACGTGGTCCTGGTTGGGTTCACCGGTGGCGTCGGGGTCGAAGCCAAACACGGCATAGGGCTGATACTTGCGTATGCAATAGACAATGCGCTCGCGCAGTCGGGTTAGCGGCACATCGGCCAGGGTGTCGGTGGGAAAGCCCAGTTCGACGATTTCCGCGATGCCCAGGCGTTCTGCGGCTTCGGCCAGTTCGTTGCGGTTGCGCGCCACGGTTTCTTCGAGGTCGAGGCCCACCGAGTCGCGTGCGTCGTCGGTCACGCGCACGAGGATAAGCCGCCAGCCCTCGCGCGCCCAGGCCAGCAGTATGCCGCCACAGAAGGCTGCGGCGTCGTCGGCATGCGGGCTGATGATGAGTGCCGTGCGTGCGCCGCTCACCCTTCGTCTTCCGGTGCTTCGAGGTCTGCGGCCCAGTCTTCGTTCAGGCCGAAGCGCTCGGCCAGTGCATCGAGTGCGGCGCGCAGACGTTCCTGGTTTTCGGTACCCATTTGCGCGAGCGCCGCTTCCAGCGCTTCCTCGCTGGCGAGCACCGTCTCGAGGTCGATGGCGAGGTGGTGCTCGGCCAGGATGCCGGCCACGGTTTCGCGGTGCTGTTGCAGCAGGAGGCGCAGGGTATCGCCCGGCTGGTCTTCGGGCTGCGGCCAGTCGTCGCCGGAGATGTTGAGCATAGAGCGCGCCTCCTTCGCCGTACGCGACTAGAAGTAGATGACCGTGGAGAAGTAGAGGCTGTGCTGGTCGACATCGGCGTTGGTATCGAAGAAGCCGTAGGTGTCGGTTCGCACGTCGTCGCCCCACCGGTATTCGTAGGCCACATCGAGATTGACGCGGTTTTTGATGAGGAGGCCGGCGCCCACGCTCACACCGTAGAAGTCGTCGGGCTCGCCATCGCCCACGCGCTCGAGACCCTGGGTCGCGTTGCTGATAAGGGTATCGTCGCGGCCGGTAGCCGGCTCGGGGTCGTAGAAGATGCCCGCGCGCAACGACGGCAGGTAGTCCTGGCGTGGACGCGATTCGTCGACGAAGACATATTCAGCGCCGAGGCGCAGCGTCCAGGTCGGGTCGACGGGGGCGAGGTCCTTGGGCCCGCTGGTGAGCGGAGAGAAGCGCTGCCGGAAGTCATTGAAGGAGCGCGAGAAGCCGCCGGGAATCGTAAGGCTCGCGGTGTGCACGTTGTCTTCGGCGAACTCGAAGTTGTCCCAG
>CAYMLC010000492.1:0-2626 GCA_964390765.1 uncultured Nitrospirales bacterium | reverse complement strand
GTGCAGTTGGTGCCGCCGCTTGCCAATGGCGATGCCGCCGTGCCGACCATGATGCGCGAACTGCTGCCCCCTGGCCTGCGTGGGCTCATGTTCGCCGGACTGTTCGCCGCGCTCATGTCGAGCGTTGACTCGTCGCTCAACTCGGCCACCACCCTCTGGACCACCGATATCATCGGGCGCATCCGGCAACTGCTGACGGGTGAGCGCCTGGGCACGCGCGCCTCGCTCTACATCGGCCGCACGCTCACGGTCGTCTTCATCGTGTTCGCCGGCTTCATGGCGCCCGTCTTCCGCGACGAGAGCACGATGTACGACTTTATTCAGACCGCGCTCAGCATGTTCCAGGGACCGGTGCTGGCGGTGTTGCTGCTGGGTATTCTGTGGAAGCGCGCCACGCAATGGGGCGGCCTCGCCGGCCTGGTGCTGGGCGTATGGGTCAGCACGATTCTCAATTACGCCGAGGGCGTGTTCCCATCCGACAACCCCTTCCTCTTCGTGTCCTGGTGGTCGTTCGTCTTCAGCCTGGTCGTGACGGTCGTGGTCAGCTACTTGACGCCCCCAGAGCCCGAAGAAAAGATCCGCGGCCTCATTTTTGGCCAGGTGATGCAAGACGGTAAGCTGCAGCGCGTGCTCCAAGATCGGGTCAACGGCTCATGACGGATTTCATCAGCAACGTTTTCAGCGGCCCGCTCAGTTGGTTGTTCGGTCCCTTCAACCGCGCCTTTGTGCCGGTGCCCGAGCCCATCTGGAAGGCAGCCGCCATCTGCCTGTTCCTCTCGGCCATTGCCATGGTCTTTCTGCTCAAACGTGAGTACGTGAACGTGGACGCGCCGAAGAAGGGCATTCTGTACGACCTGCGGCTGTGGACCATTCTCGCCATGCTGCCGCATATCCTCATTTACCTCTTGTTCCGCGCGGGAGAATAAGGCCATGCCCGAGCACGATCCGCATCTGCATACCCGGCGCGACGGCGAGACCCTGGTGGCGCTGGGCCTGTTCATGGGCGTGCTGGCAGCCCCCGTGCTGCTGGGCACCTTCTGGGCCGGCGGCGGCTTCCCGGCACTCGTCAACTTCATCGGCGGCGCCCTGCTGGCCATCGTGGCGGGCCTCTTCATCTGGCGCGGCCGCAGCTACCTGAGCTGAGTACGGCGCCGGCCAGCGTCTGCGTTCACCTCGACGCGGTCGCACCGGTCGACAAGGTGTGGGCCCTCCTGGCGCGGCCGCCCTGGCACCGGCGCTGGCGCGGTCACCGCACCCCGCCGCTGCAATGGCGAGGCAGCGGGCGCCTGCCGGCACTCGAATGCGTGTGGACGCTCACCTATCTGGCCGAGTTCCACGTGCGCGGCCCGCATGGCCCCCGCACCTTCTGGGCGGCACTCGACGCGTGCAGCGGCAGCTACACCATGTACCACGCCGAAGACGCAGAGCGCCCCGGGCCCCCGCCCGGCCCGCTGCTGCCGCCCGATATCGACGCCGAAATTGCCTGGCCGCGGATGCAGGAGTGGCTGTTCGCCGCGCTCTCGCGCCAGCGCGGGGGACAGCGCCAGGCGCTGGGCATGACCGCCGGCGCACGCCGCACCATCGCCTGGCCTTACTACCTCTATTACTTCCCCGGTCCGCGCCGCACAATCGACGTGCGCGCCGCCGATGCCGTCGTGGGCGACCGCGTGGGCCATCAGGCGCGGGCCGGTCTGCTCAATGGCCTCGCGCGGCTGGCGGAGACCGCGGGCGGCTAGACATGCCAGGTCAATCGCGCTAGGCTCACACGCCGTCTGCCGCCAAGGAGCCCAACGCATGCGCCCGTTCGAGTGGATACTGATTGCGCTTATCGCCATCGACCTGGTGGTGCTGCTGCCCACGCTCAAGTACAAGCGGCCCCTGCCGCACCTCTATCACGGTGCCTGGCTGCTGCTGGCGGGCGTGGTGCTGGTGCTGCATGTGCAGGTCGAGGCGCCCCGCTGGCAGATGAACGCCGCCTACGCCGCCGCGGCGCTGCTGGCCCTCGGTCACGTGCGCACCGGCTGGCTGCGCGCACTGTCGCATTCACCCGTGGGCAGTTGGCTGGCCGTCGGTCTCGTGTTCGTGGCCGTGTGCTTGAGCGGCGTGGCCGGTTGGGCCCTGCCGGTGCCCCAGATACCTGACCCGCGCGGCCCCTATCCCGTGGGCACGCGCGTTTTCGAATGGACCGACACCAGCCGCGAAGAGGCCTACACCGACGCCGAAGGCGACCCCCGGCGGCTCGTGGTGCAGATCTGGTATCCCACTGCAGACAGACCCGATGCGCCCCGCGCGCGCTGGCTGCCGCATGCCCGCGTTATCGGCGAAGCCTTCCTGCGCGACCTGGAACTGCCGCGCTGGGGCATGGACCACCTGGCCCTGACCGAGACGCCCGCTTATTCCGGCGCCCCGCTGCGCGGCGAGGCCGAGCGCTATCCTGTGCTTGTGCACGCGCACGGCTGGACCGGCTTCCGCACGGTCAGCGTCGACCAGCACCTGCACCTTGCCAGCCACGGCTATGTGGTGTTCGCGGCGGACCACACCTACGGCGCACTGGCCACGGTCTTTCAGGACGGGCAGGTGGCGCTCAATCGGCCCGACGCACTGCCGTTGCGCGGGGCGCCCAATC
>CAYMLC010000491.1:0-2628 GCA_964390765.1 uncultured Nitrospirales bacterium | reverse complement strand
ACAGGATAACAAACGCTGACACTTCTCACTCGAACTTCGCACGCATGACACTAGGGCCGTCTACCAGTCTGGCTGCGGCACTTCGCGGGCTTCGGGCGGTACGGTGACCGCCAGGCCATGCAGCGGCGCGGGGAAGTGGCTGTCTTCCGGCATGTGCGGTGCGCGCACAAAGCTGAAGGAGCCATCCATCCACAGCACGTTCGAACCGCCGGGAATGTGGTTGAAGTGGAGCCCGTCGTTCGCGCGCATGTCCCACATGATCGGCAGTCGCGGGATGCCGCGTGAGGGCGGCGGCAGGCGCAGGGGCTCATCGGTATAGGCGCCCAGGTAGTCGTAGCTCCCACGCAGACTGTAGGGGTCGTAGAGCGCCGTGCCGCTGATGAAGAAGTCGCCCTTGTCATCGACGAAGCCGGTGTCTTGCGCATCGCTGGGACAGATGAGAACCTGCGCGTTGAGCACGTCTCTGCCCACGAAATCATAGAGTGCCCCGGCATTGTTGTTGCCGCCGCTCCACGGCAGGGCGCGGTCGTGCTCGCTCGCGTAGCAGCGCAGTGAGATGCCCAGTTGTATGAGGTTGTTTTGGCATGAGGCGCGGCGCGCGGCTTCGCGGGTGCGTGCGAGGGCCGGCAGCAGGATCGCCGCGAGGATGCCGATGAACGCGATGATGAAGGTGAGTTCGAGCAAGGTGAAGCCACGGCGAGCGCGGTTCATCGCGATTCCTGCCAGACCAGGCAGGCCCAACCGCCATCGCCCGTGGGGGCGACGCGCGTGTGCAGGGTGCAGGTGGCGGTCACTTGGCCGTTGCCGGCATAGGCGCCCGCACTGGTGATGCGCCAGCCGCGTAAGGGAAAGGCGGGGGTAACCGCCACATCGTAGTGGCCGCCGCCGAGTGCGCGCGCATCGAGGGTGAACGGTTCGCGCAGGCCCGCGAGCAGCCGCTGCACCGCCTCGGCCACACCCGCCTCGGCCAAGGCGCGCGCCTGCAAGGCGTGATGCTCGGCGCGCACGCCGTCGAGATGGCGATGCAAGAGCGTGTAGGTGCCAATCGAAAAGGCGCTTACGACGCTCAGCAGGATTACGGCGAAGATGAGGACACTGCCGCGCTCGCGTTGGCGGTTCAGGGTGTGGTCGCCCGGGCATGGAGCCGGGGCCGCACGCGCAGCGTATGCGTCACAGGTAAGGCCGGCGTGCGGTCTTCGGCGGCCAACTCGAACGACAGCGCGACCAGTCCCTCGCGCGGGTCAAAGCGTACCGCGCGCACGGGCAGGGGATACGTGGTGTAGGCGGTCGCGGTGCAGGCACCCTCGTTATCGCAGTCAATCTACATGCGGCTGAGGCGCGCCTCGTGCGCGAGTCTGCCCCACACCGTGTACGCGTCTGGACCGGTGCGCAGCACCAGCTTGTCCGCGCCGTTCACGTGCTCACCGATGCCGGACACGACACCCGCGCTGGCACGCACCGAGGCGCGGAAATCGGCATTGAGCATACGCAACACGCGGTCTTCATCGAGCCGGTTGCCGAGGTAGGTATTGAGCCGTGCGCTCTGCGTGAAGGCGAGCGCGCAGAGGTTCAAGACGATGCCCATTACGGCGAGTGAGGCCATCACCTCGTAGAGCATCATACCGCGTTCGCTGCGTCTCATGGCGCCGCTCCTTCCAGCCGCGCACGATACGTCTCGAGCGCACGTGTGATGCTGCGGCCCGTGCGCCCGGTCCAGGTGACTTCGAGGTGCAGGTGCACGAGTCCGGGCGCGACCGGTGCCAGCGTGGTGGTGCCCCCGCTCGCGTGCAGACGCGCCAGGGCGGGGTCGGCGGCGAAGGGTTGCTCGCCCGCGCGCAACGTGTCCCACGGTGCGGCCTGCAAGCGCTCCCACTCGTTCTCGAGTGCGCGCGTGGCCAGCGTGTGCTCGCGGCTGTCGGCGATGGCCTCGATCACGCGCAATCCCGCCGTACTCACACCGAAGACACCCACGCCCAACACGAAGAGGGTGGTGGTCAGTTCGGCCAGGGTGAATCCATCGCGGCGGCGCATCGCTCAATACCCCATCAGCGCGTCGATCAGGCTGACGTTCACATAGGTCCAGTAGACGGGCCACACGCTGGACACGACCGCCAGCGCGATGAGCACGAAGGGATAGAGGGCGGTGCGCATCAGGTGGGCGCGTTGCTGGGCCTCGTTCTCGTAGCGCTCACCCGCCAGCAACAGGGCCTCGGGAAGCAGCGCGGTGTTGGTGCCGAGCGAGGCCAGGGCATGCAGCGATTCGGGCAGGGGCGGCTGGCGGCTGCAACCAGCGTGGCCCGTGCAGCGCCTCGGCCAAGGGCACGCCGCTGGCCACCCGCTGCCGTACGCGGCGCAGCCAGCGGGCATAGCGCGGATGCGGTGTGGCATCAGCCGCCGTATCGAGCGCCTCGGTCAGGGGCATGCCGCTGTGCAAGGCGTGGCCCAGCACCGTGCAGGCGTGGCCAAGATTGTGGCGCATCACCAGGCCGCGCGTCAGGGGCAAACACATCACGAAGAAGTTGCCCAGGCCGGTGCGTGGCCGGCGCACGCGCCGCCGCCGCCAGGCGCTGCCCAACCAGCCCAACGCCAACACGAGGAGCAGCGCGGCCAGTAAGTCCTCCCAGTAAA
>CAYMLC010000490.1:0-2633 GCA_964390765.1 uncultured Nitrospirales bacterium | reverse complement strand
ATACCGGCGCGGGCATGATCAACAACGACGTGCAGAACCTGGTGGTGGCCAACTGCCTGTTCACCGGCAACGAGGCCGGCCAGTTCGGCGGTGGCATGTACAACCTGGGCGGCAGCACGGTCGAGGTGGTGGACTGCCGCTTCGAGGCCAACAGCGCCGGCGTCAGCGGCGGCGGCATGCTCAACCAGGGCAGCGACACCGTGGTGCGCGGCGTGCTCTTCGAAGCCAACAGTGCCGATACCGGCGCCGGCATGCTGAACCTGGAAGATGCGAATGTGCAGATTGCGGACAGCGTGTTCCGCGCCAACGTGGCCACCGGCGGCGGCGGCGCACTGGCCAACTTCGCCTCCGACCCCGTGGTGCGCAACACCGTGTTCGAAGGCAACGCGGCGATTGGCAACGTAGGCGGCGCCGTGCTCAATGCCGGCGGCAACCCGCTCTATGCCAGCTGCCTCTTCCTGGGCAACAGCACCGACCTGCTGAGTGGTGGTGCCGTGGCGAATACGACGGTCGACACCGAAGGCGATGGCGGCGCGAAGCAGACCGTCGCGTTGAACGCCGACTTCGTGAACTGTGTGTTCTTCGGCAACAGCGCCGCGGATGCGGGCGGCGCGATTACCGCCGATGCCGCCACGCTCGGCATCACCAACTGCACGATCTTCGGCAACGACGCGGCCAACGGCGGCGGCCTGGGGCTGTTCAACGCGAACGTGACCGTGCGCAACACCATCATCTGGAACAACACCGGTGGCGCGATCCTCGAGTCGGGCACCTTCCTCGGTGTGGCCTTCTCGAATATCGAAGGTGGCTTCGCCGGCGACAGCAATATCGACGCCGCGCCGCGCCTGCGCAATCCGGCTGGCGGCGACTTCCGCCTGCGTGCCGACTCGCCCAACATCGATGCGGGCACCGCCAGCGGCGCACCCAGCACCGACTTCCAGGGCGATGCGCGGCCCTTCGGCGCAGGCTTCGACATCGGTGCCGACGAGTTCACCGGCGTAATTGGCGGCGAGGGTGAAGGCGCGCTGGAAGGTGAAGGCGCGCTGGAAGGCGAAGGCGCGGCCGAGGGCGAAGGCGAGGGCGTTGTCGAGCCGTGCACACTGGGCGCGGCCTCGTTCACCAGCCCGGTCGACGGCAGCACCATCACCGTGCCGGCCGGCGTGGTGGGCATTCCATTGGTGCTGGCCACCCTGACCGACTGCGACACCGACGTCGCGGACGTGGCCTACACCATCGAAGGCTTCGCACTTGGCGGGGCCACTGTGCCGCCATTCGCGCGGGTGCTGCCCGACTTCGCTGAATTCGACCCGGGCCGCTACACCGTGGGCGCCACGGCCAGCAGTATCAGCGGCGTGCCTGCGGCGGCTGCCTCGGCCGAGTTCCTGCTGACCGATGCCGTAGCGGGTACCGACTCGGACAGCAACGGCTTCCCGGACGACCCCTTCAGCACGCTGCCCGTCAACCGCGACACCTGGCTCAGCCGGGTGACCGTGCCCGAGACCGGCGGCGATCGCTACACCGCGGCCATCGGCTGGCAACGCACCGGCGTGTCCAACCCGCTGCCGCTGGTGGCGGCCGTGGCCGACCCCGCCTTCCCCGACGAGCGCGTGGTGGTCGAAGCGCCGGCCGAGTTGTTGAACCCGGGCGAGCTGGGCGTGCTCTTGCTCAGTGGCGCGCGCGATGTCGACACCCTGCTCGGCCCGGGCGAGGCCCAGTTCATTGCGCCGGCGCCGGGCAGTGGCCTTGCCGCAGGCGCTTGGGTCATCGACGTCAGCATCATCGTGAGTGCCGATGGCGGCGCCACCTTCAGCGAGATCAGCCCGACGCGCCTCCTCGACAATCCGGTGCGGGTGCTGTTCGAGGGACTGTCCGAAGCTATGGCCAGCCCCGTGGCGCTGCTGGCACATCCGACCCAGGTTGACGTGCTGCCCGGTGCGGGCGTCGGCATTCTGGGGGTGGCCGGCAACTACACGAACCGCGACGTGAATATGGAGCTGCGCGCGAACGGCCGCATCCAGGCGACGCTATCGCGCCTGTCGCTTGTGGCGCCCTTCGTGGTCGACGATGCCGCGGCGGAGATCGAGGTGAACCCGGCCTTGCTGGCCTTTGGCATCGCCGAGATCGGCACGCCGTTCAGCCTCACCTACACCGTCACCAACAACGGCACCGGCTTCCTGGCCGGTACCGCCCAGGCCGATGCGCCCTTCAGCGTGGTTGACGGCAGCCCCTATCTGCTGGCGCCCGGCGAGAGCACGGCGGTCGAGGTGCTGTTTGATCCGCAGACCGAAGACACCTTCACCGCCAACGTCACCTTTACCGGTGGCGGCGGCGTGACCGTGGATGCTACGGGCGAAGGCGTCGAGAACTTCAAGCGCGTCACCTTCCTGGGTTGCGGCCAGGGGCCGGGTGCACCGGCAGGAGCCTGGGGCGACGCGCTGCTGGTGCTGCTGGTGCTGGGCGCGCTGGCGTTGGCCACGCTGCGGGGGCGCCGCACCGCCTAGCGCAGACACTTCTCGAACACATCGCGGGCGCCGGTCATCACGTACCGGCGCCCGCTTTCGGTCTATGGCCGCCCTGACAGCCCGTGGCAAAACGCGAACGTGGCCTGCGAACGGCCTCGATGCCGCGACTCG
>CAYMLC010000489.1:0-2638 GCA_964390765.1 uncultured Nitrospirales bacterium | reverse complement strand
AAGACGGCGAGCGCGCGCCCATGCTGCGTGTGGCGGCGGCTGAAGCGGCGAGCATCCGGGTGAGCGAACCGATTCCGTGGGTCGCGCTGAGCGGGATGCTGGCCGTGCTGGTGGTGGGGGGCGCCGTGACGCTGACCCTGCTGCGCCTGCGAAAGCGCCGCCGCACCGATGGCGATGCGGGCGCGCGGGCGGCACGGGCCCACCTGGAGTCGGCGCGGCAGCGCAAGCTCGAAGGCGACACCTACGCGTGTTACGGTGCCTTGCTGGCAGCGCTCGATGCGTTGCCGGCCGCGCACCTGGACGAAGAACTCCGGCAGCGCCTCGAACAGCGGCGCCAGGCCGTCGGTTACCGGGGCGAAGAGTTGACCAACCAGGCCGTCGAGCACGACCTGCGCGCCGTAGAACAGGCGCTGAGCCAACCCGAGGAGCAAGCAGCATGAGTGTGAATGTGGAGGCCGTGCGCCAGAGCGTGGAGCGGCAGGCGCAATTTGTGAGCCGCCTGCGCAGCGAGATCGGCCGCGTGATTGTGGGCCAGCAATACATGATCGACCGCTTGCTGGTGGGCATGCTGGCCAACGGCCACGTGCTGCTGGAAGGCGTGCCCGGCCTGGCCAAGACCACGGCTGTCAACACGCTGGCGCGCGCGATGGCGTGCGACTTCAAACGCATCCAGTTCACGCCCGACCTGTTGCCTGCCGACCTCATCGGTACGCTGGTGTACAGCCCGAAGACCGGTGAGTTCAGCACCAAGCGCGGGCCCATCTTCGGCAATATCATTCTGGCCGACGAGATCAACCGTGCACCGGCCAAGGTGCAGAGCGCGCTGCTCGAAGCGATGCAAGAGCGGCAGGTGACCATCGGCGACGACACCTTCGCCCTGGAAGAGCCGTTCATGGTGCTGGCCACGCAGAACCCCATCGAGCAGGAGGGCACCTACCCGCTGCCCGAAGCACAGGTCGACCGCTTCATGCTGAAGCTGCGCATCAGCTATCCCAGCCGTGCGGAAGAGCGCGAGATTATGGACCGCGTCGACCTGTTGCACGAGCAGCCGGTTGACCGTGTGGTCACCAAGCAGGAACTGCTCGAAGCGCGCGAGGTGGTGAATCAGATTTACGTCGATGACAAGGCGAAGAATTATATCGTCGATATTGTGCATGCGACCCGTCAGCCGGAAGCCTTCGGACTGCGCATCAAGCACCTCATCGAATTCGGCGGCTCGCCCCGCGCCACCATCTACCTGCAGCAGGGTGCGCGCGCGCTGGCGTTTCTCCAGGGCGAAGGCAATGTGTTTCCGAACGACGTGAAACAAATCGCGCTGGATGTGCTGCGCCATCGCATCAAGGTGACCTATGAGGCCGAGGCCGAAGGCCTGACCAGCGAAGATATCATCAAGAAAGTGCTGGATACCGTACCGGTACCATAGTGGAGAATTGAACGAGAGTGCCGCGACCTGCCTCGGGAAAATGCAAAGACGGTGGAATGGCGTTCAGGTGGTGCCCACGCAGGCCGGCCAGACCTGGGGGCGCGGGTTCGCGCGGATTGCGGAATGTGCCTTTAACGTATTGATGACTAGCTTGTTTACACACGCATCTTGTTGTTTTCTGTGTGCACCCTTTGCCGCTGTGTCGAGGATTCCCCAATCATGATCCCTTCAGAAGTCATGGCGCATATCCAGCGGATTCAAATCAAGACGAACCGCATGGTGAATGATATTCTCGCTGGGCAATATGAATCCGTGTTCAAGGGGCAGGGCATGGAATTCAGCGAGGTGCGCGCCTATGTGCCGGGCGACGATGTGCGCAATATCGACTGGAACGTGACCGCGCGCGAAGGCGAACCCTATGTGAAGCTGCTCACCGAAGAGCGGGAGCTGACGGTCATGCTGCTGGTCGATGCCAGCGCGTCGGGCCGCTTCGGTAGTGTGCAGCGCTTCAAGAACGAACTGGCCGCGGAGTTGTGTGCGGTGCTGGCCTTCAGTGCTATCAAGAACAACGACAAGGTCGGCCTGATTATCTTTACCGACGAAGTCGAACTCTATGTGCCGCCGAAGAAGGGGCGCTTCCACGTGCTGCGTGTTATTCGCGAAGTGCTGTACTTCGAGCCGAAGGGCACCGGCACCAACATTCCCGAGGCGCTGCACTTTCTAAATGGCGTAGTGAAGCGCCGCGCGGTCGGGTTCATGGTGTCGGACTTTATGGCCGAGGATTACGAGACGCCGCTGCGCATCGCCAACAAGCGGCACGACCTTATCGCGATTGCGGTCAGCGACCCGCGCGAAGAGACCTTGCCCGCCGTGGGGCTGATTGCGGTCCGCGACGCCGAGACCGGGCGCGAGACCATCGTGAATACCGACGACCACGAGGTGCGCAAGCGCTATGCGGCCGAAGCCATCAAGCGTGCGCGCCAACGCGACGAGACGCTGCGGCGCACCGGCGTTGATGCGATGCACGTGAGCACCGACCGCAGCTACGTGCAGGAAATCTATCGCTTCTTCCGCATGCGCGAACGGCGGATGGCTTCGGCATGATGCGCGCCCTCGCCATCCTCGTGCTGCTGACGGCCAGTGCTGCCGCGGCGCCGCCGGTTGCCGAGTTGCGCCTGTCGCCGCCCGAGGTGCCCTTCTACGAGCCGGCCCGCC
>CAYMLC010000488.1:0-2651 GCA_964390765.1 uncultured Nitrospirales bacterium | reverse complement strand
CGCCCCGCTGAGGTTGGCGACGTCCGCGAAGCCGTGCTGCATCAGGATGCGGGCCGCGTTGTAGCTCCGCTGGCCGCTGGCGCAGCTCACGACCGTCGGCCTTTGCGGGTCGAGTTCGCCGAGGCGATCGCGCAGTTCGTCCAGCGGAATGCGGTGAACATCAGCCCCGTCAACGCCAGCCAGCGGCTTCTTCTGCACCTCGGCGGGCGAGCGCACGTCGATCACTTGTTTGCCGGCCAGATCCGCACCGGGTTGTTCGACCTTCACGTAGCCGTCCAACTGGTTGCACGCGGCGAAGGCGGCCATGTGAATCGGGTCCTTGGCCGCGCCGTACGGCGGCGCGTAACACAGGTCGACGCCGGCCAGATCGCGCACGGTCGCGCCGAACCGCATCGCGGTGGAGATCACGTCGATGCGCTTGTCGACGCCCTCTCCGCCCACCGCCTGCGCGCCGACGATGCGGCCGCCGTCGGGCTCGTAGACCAGTTTGAGCGTGATCGGCTTCGCGCCGGGGTAGTAGCCCACGTGATGGCCGCCGATGACGGTGACCGCGGTGACGTTCAGCCCGCGTCGGCCCGCACCGAACACGCTCAGCCCGGTGACGGCGGCCGTCAGCTTGAAGACGCGCGCGACCGCGGTGCCCATCACCGGCGGCATGGGGTCGCCATCATCGATCGCCGCATGCGTGCCTGCCACGCGCCCGGCGCGGTTCGCCGGCCCCGCGAGCGGCACGCGGCTTTGCATGGCCGCCGGCGCGTAGGGGTACTCGGCCGCGTCGCCGATGGCGTAAACATGGGGGTCACTGGTCCGCATGAACGCGTCCGTCGCGATGCCGCCGGTCGCGCCAACGTCGATGCCGGCCTGCACCGCCAGCTCCGTCGCGGGCTTCACGCCGATGCCGTAAATGACCGCGCTGCACGCCAGCTCGTCGACGTTGCCGTCACCGCTTTTGATCGTCACCGCGCGTACCGCGCCGTTGTCGTCGGCCAGCACTTCGGTGACCTCGGCCGCCGTCCGCACCTCGACGCCGCCATCGCGCAGCGCGGCCTCCACAGGCTGGGCCATCTCGGCATCGAACAGCGTGAGCACCTGCTGATTGCGCTCCACCAGCGTGACCTTCATGCCGCGCTCGATGAGCTGCTCGGCCATCTCCAGCCCGATGTAACCGCCGCCGACCACGACCGCGTGGCCGCCCTCGTGGTGCTGCAGGTGCGCGTGGATGGCGTCGGTGTCCTCCAGGTTGCGCAGCGTGTGCACGCCGCGGGATTCGACGCCGGCAACGGGCGGCACCAGCGGGCTGGCGCCGGTCGCGAGGATCAGGCGGTCGTAGGGCTCGTCGTACTCGCGGTCGGCGTCACGGTCGAGGACGCGCACGGTCCTGGCCTCGCGATCGATGCCCACGACCTGATGGCGGACGCGCACGTCCAGCCGAAGCCGTTGGCGCAGCAGTTCGGCCGGCGCGACGAGCAGCTTGGCGCGATCTTCAATCTCGCCGCCGAGGTAGTACGGCAGACCGCAGTTGGCAAAGGAGGGATGGCTGTCCTTCTCGAACAGCACGATTCGGGCGTGCTCGTCCATGCGGCGCGCGCGGGCGGCCGCGCTGGCACCGCCGGCGACACCGCCAACGATGAGGATGCGTCGCGAGGGCTTATCGGAAGCGGCGTGGCCGTCGGAGGCTGCGTCGGTCATGGTCAACGGTCCTTCAAGGAACTGGCTGAGCGGACGCACATCGGCCCGCGTGGAATTGGTCGGCAGAAAGCTTGCGGTGGTTGGCGGTGGTTTGTCCGCCCGCGACGACTCGCCACGGGGCTGAGTCAATTCGCCCTATGGCGAACGCCTGCGGCGCGGGGCAGCATTCGTGCGTTCGCCGCTATGGCTATGGGCGGACGCTGGCGGCTGGGCGTGCTCGCGAATGCACGCCAACAGCTGCTGCGCGTGCGGGCTTATGACGTGGTAATAGGCCGTCCGCCCCTCGCGGTCGGCATCCACGATGCCGCGAGCACGCATCTGGTTGAGGTGCTGGCTGACGGCAGCCGGCGCGAGGTTGGTGGCTTCGGCGAGCTCGCCCACGCTGAGCGGCTCGCCGCGGCCATCGGCCAACATCAACAGATCAACGAGCTGCAGCCGTTGCGGGTGGGCCAACACGCGGAGCACGTCGGCGGCCTGGCGCAACGTTTCGACGGCGAGCGGATCGTGCAGCGGAGTTCTTTTCATGTCCTCATTATATCACAATCTTGTTAGATGTCAATGTTTTGAGTTGTTGATCTTTCAGGCGATGCCAAAGCCTCAACCGGGCCGCTCGCCTGCCCGCCAACCAACGCCCAACCCACGCAGGCCGAAGGAGAGTCGCCTTGCTTGATGTCATCCTGCTCAGCCGAATCCAGTTCGCGCTGACCATCATGTTCCACTACCTGTTTCCGCCGTTGACCATCGGCATGGGCATCGTGCTGGTCTACCTCGGCGCGATGTACCTGCGCACGCACGACGAGGCCTACCGCAGCGCGCAGAAGTTCTGGACCAAGCTGTTCGCGCTCAACTTCGCCATCGGGGTGGCCAGCGGCATCGTCATGGAGTTTCAGTTCGGCACGAACTGGTCGCGCTACTCCCGCTTTGTGGGCGATGTCTTCGGCAGCGCGCTGGCGGCGGAGGGC
>CAYMLC010000487.1:0-2656 GCA_964390765.1 uncultured Nitrospirales bacterium | reverse complement strand
CCGATAGCGGACCCAGCGGCTACACGGTCTGCGAGGTACCCGCGGTGGCGCTGCCCGAGCCCGGCGCCGAGGCCACCCCCCTCGACCTGGAAGACGACTCGTTTGTACCAATCGCCCTGCCCACGCCGTTCACCTTCTTCGGCGTGACGTACGACCGGGTGTTTGTCGGCAGCAATGGCTACCTGACCTTCGGCATCGGCGACGACACCTTCACCGAAACGACCACCAACCACTTCGCCGTGACGCGCATCTCGCCCTACTTCAACGACCTGCGCCCCACCGGCGGCGCGGGCGCCACCAACCGCGTGTATTTCGAGACGCTGGCCGACCGCTATCGCATCCGCTACTACGAGGTGGTGCCGTTTAACGGGCCGGGCAGCGCCGACTTCATGGCCGAGCTGTTCTTCGACGGGCGCATCCGCTTTGCCTATGGCACGGTAAGCCTGACCGATGGACTGGTGGGCCTGTCGCCGGGCGGGGGCCAGCCCGACGATTTCATCACGAGCGATTTCAGCTTCTACGCGGCCTGCGCCGACGCGCCGGCGGAGGGTGCGCCGGAGGGTGAAGGCGACGCGCCGGAGGGCGCACCGGAAGGCACGACCGAAGGCGAAGGCGGCATCGACCCCTTGCCCGAGGGCGAAGCCGAATGCGGCGGCGACCCCGCCCCCACGCGCACGCACACCGCCGACCTGAACGCGAGTGCCTCCATCAATCTGAGCGAACTGCTGCGCGTGGTGCAGCTGTACAACGTGGGCGCCTACGCGTGTGATGCCACCACGGAAGACGGCTTCGCGCCCGGCCCCGGCAGCACCAGTTGCGCGCTGCACGACGCCGACACGAGCCTGCCCGTATTCGAGTTGTCGCTGAGCGAACTGCTGCGCGTCGTGCAGTTCTTCAATGCTGGCAGCTATACCACCGCGCCCTGCACCGAAGACGGCTTCGCACCGTTGGCCCCGCCCCAACCCTAGGCGACCGGGCAGGGCTTGACGGCGCGCCGATGCAGGCGTATAAGCCGCGGCCAGGCACCATCAGCCGCTGGGGAACCAACGCATGCAGGCACGCGCGCAGCTACACGCTTTCCATCCGCTCACGCTAATCACCGTCGCGCTCGCGCTGTCGATTGGCTGGGGCATTCGCGGCAACTTCGGCCATGAATACGGCGCCATGATTCCCGGCGCCCTGGCCGCACTGGCCGTGTGTGCACTGTCCGGCCGCGACGACTGGCGCGCGCGCGCCCCCTACTTCGCCATGTTCGGCGCGCTGGGCTGGGCCTTCGGCGGCAGCATCTCTTACATGAAGGTCATCGGCTACACGCACTCCGGTGTGGCCTCGTCGGTGTGGTACGGCTTTCCCGCACTCTTCCTCATCGGCTTTCTGTGGGCGGGCCTCGGCGGGGCGGGCACCGCACTGCCCGCCGTGGCCACGCGCGAACGCCTGACCCAGTTGTTCCGTCCGCTGTTGTGGATCGTTGTGGTCTGGTTCTGCCTGCGCGCCATCAGCCAGCCGCTGCTCGAACAGTGGGAGAGCGCCTTCGACGCCACCTGGAGCCGCCACCAGAGTCCCCTCTACTGGTTCGACAGCGACTGGATGGAGGCGCTGACCGCACTCTTCGCCGTGTGCCTCTACGACCTGTGGCAACGCGCCACGCCCTTTGGCCGGTTCGGCCTGCGCCTCGGCTTCGGCCTTACCCTGCTGGGCTTCCTGGTGGCCGGCGCTTCCCTGGCTGGCGGCCTGGCCAATACCGCCTTCGTCTATTGGCTGCTCGCGCTCAGCGTGCTCCTGGTCACGCTCGCCATCGCCTATCCCGGCCTCGCGCTCAAGACCGGCATCTGGGGCGGCGCCGGCTTCTACGTGCAGCGCGCCTTCGACCAACTCGGCTGGTCGCCCGGTATCGCGCACGTGCTCGTGCAGTACCAGGCGGATACCAGCCGCCTCGACACCCTCGCGGCCGAGCGCGGCATGACGCCCGAAGCATTGCAGGCCGACCTGCTCACCAACTGGCCCAACTTCGCCATGGACCATACGCAGCACCTGGGTTGGGTGGTGGGTGCGCTCATCGGTGCGGTGCTCTACTTCCGCGCGCGTGGCCGATTCCCCCACGGCAGCTCGCTCTTTATCTACATGGGCGTCGGCTTCTTCGCCGCCTTTCTGCTCTTCCCCGTGCTGCTCGGCTTCGGCGGCGCCGGCTTCCGCATGACCCCGCCCCGCTCCGACAACTGGGCCGGTATCCTGGGCGTCTACATCGCCACCTTCCTCTGGCTCTACCGCAACCGCCTCGTGCCCGTCGCGCTGGCCTCGGCCGTGTGCGGGGCCATCGGCGGGCTCGGCTTCGCGGGCGCCACATTCCTCAAGCTCTTGCTCGTCAGCCTCGGCAACCGCAACCTCGACCTGCCACCCGAGACCGTTGCGGCCTGGGCCCACTACCAAAACACCAACTGGCACAGCGTACTCGAGCAGACCTACGGCTTCATCAACGGTATCGGCGTGGCCATCGCGCTCTTTCCCGAGATCCTGGTCGCGCTCGTGGCCGCCGCCGTGTGTATGGTGGGCATCAGCCTGATCGCCTCGGCGAGGGTCGTGACCATGCCGTTGTGGAACCACGGCCCGGTCTCCGCCACGTTGCGCCCCTCGAAGTGGAGCCAGTCGTAGCGCCGCA
>CAYMLC010000486.1:0-2666 GCA_964390765.1 uncultured Nitrospirales bacterium | reverse complement strand
TGGCCCGGCTCGAGCCGGCCCACGTTCTGCCCGTTGACGCGGCCGGGACTCTGCGCCTGCGTGACCGCACGCGGCGCCGGCGGCTGAGCCGTGCTCGGGCGCAGCGGCCGCACGGGTTGCACCGGGCGGTTGCCGGGCGGCGCCGGGGGTGTGGGCGGGCGCACCACGGGCTGCGGCGGCGCCTCCTGTGGCATCGGTTCTTCCGCACCTTCGCCTTCGAAGAACTCGCCTTCTCCCTCGGGCGCTTGCGCGTGAGACGGGGTGGTCCATCCCGCCAGCACGAACAAGGCGCCCATACCAATCAAGAGCCATTGGTTGCGCACGGTGCAGCCTTCCTGGGTCCGGCGGCCGGGCCAAGCCGCCGCCCCTCCTTCCGCAAAGTGTGTCTAAGCCTTCGAAAACGCCGCAGCCCTGCAAGCGCCCCGACTGCCGGTCCCCTCGGGACCACAGCGCCGCCGCCCCCACCACGTGCGCACGCGGCGCACGGGCACGCACCCCCCCCGCTAGCGCACGCGATAGGTTATCACGTGCGGCCTGCCGCCTCGCTGTATCCCCACGCGAAACGACGACGCGTTCTGGTACTTCATCATGATTTCGTAGATCTTCTGCTGACTGTCGATCGCCTCGTTGTTGATCGACTGCAAGACGTCGCCATCCTGCAGGTTCAGCTTGCGCGCCAGTGGCAGATTGCTGATGTTCTGCGCCGTCAGTCCGACCACCTGGCCGCTGTCGTCGCGCACAAACTCGGGCTTCACCTGCGTCAGCAACTGCGCGTAGTTGTTGTTGATCTCGTTGTAGATTTCCTGCCGGTTCAAGAAGACACGCGCCGGCGGCTCGTTCGCATTGTTGGCCTGCACTGCGGGCCGGGGACGCGGCGTGCTCGCACCGTCCTTATCGGGCTCGTCCATGCGCAGCCACTCTTGCTTGGCCGGGTCGTGATCGCGCCCGTTCTCAATCAAGACGGCACGCGGGTGTACCTCAAGCAAGCGTACGTTGGGCAGCACGAACTCGTTCATGGCCACCAGCGTCACCTCGCGCTGCGACACCTGATTCTCGATCAGCGCGCTGCCACCCGGGTCAGTCGGATAGGTGGCCAGGGTGCTCAACAGCCGCAGGTTGAGCGCGGTCTCTTCGACCACCTCCTGCGGCTCGACGGGCTGGGGCGCGGGCTCGTCGGCCGCCGCCTTGCCGGCACCGCCAAACAGTCCGCTGTTCACGATAGCGTCGTAGTCCGTGCGCAGGCCGAGCGCGGCCAGTTGCGGGCCGTCTTCCAAGTCAATGGACGGCTGCTTCACCACCGCCTGTGCCGTCTGGCCGCCGGGAAACAGACTGAAGGCCGCGGCGCCACAGGCCACAAGGACCAGGACACCGAGCACCACATCGACCACAATGAATACTTGGCGGATTACCAAGCCGCGTAGCATGCTTTCCTCCCGGCGCGCACCGGCTGGGCGCAACGCTGTGTTGTAGTACTACCTACTCACCACGTCTAGCGTTACGCAAACGCCATGCCGCCCGGCCGAGTTGACAGGGGGTGGTGGCGGCCTGCGCGCCTTCTGCTGGGCTAGGCGGAGTGTAGCCAAAGCCCGGCGAGCGGAGCAAAGCCTGTGGCGTGCCGCCCGTGCCGGTGCGGCAGCCTCACCCTCCCGCCGGTACGATCTGATAGATGGCCCCGCCCAGGAAATCGGCGAAGTAGAGTTCACCTGCGGCGTCTTCGCCAAAGGTGCTGACGCTCAACAGGTTGATGCCGCCCAGATCATCCGTGCGCTCGATGAAGTCAAAGACCACGGTGCCGTCGGTGCGCAGTGTCCAGATCTGGCCCAGGCTGAAATCGCCGAAGAAGTAGGCGCCTTGCAAGGCCGGGATCGCGTTGCCGCGATAGACGTAGCCGCCGGTGACCGATGCGGTGAGCACCTTGTCGTAGTTGAAGATGGGGTCGGTGCGCGGCGTCAGGTCGCAGTCCTGCTGGCCGGGCCGGCAGATGTTGCCCTCGCGCACGCGCCAGCCATAGTTCTCGCCACCGCCGCTGCTGGCGGGTGCGAAGTTCACTTCCTCGCGCGCGCGCTCGCCCACGTCGGCAATGTACAGGTCACCGGTCATCCGGTCGAAGCTGAAGCGCCAGGGATTGCGCAGGCCATAGGCCCAGATCTCGGGCTGTGCGCCCGGTGTGTCCACGAAGGGATTGTCCGCCGGCACCGCGTAGGGCGTGCCGCCGTCGACGTCGATGCGCAGCAGCTTGCCCAGCAGCGTGCCGAGGTCCTGCGCCACGTTGTTCGGGTCGTTGCCCGGGCCGCCATCGCCCAGCGCGATATAGAGGTAGCCGTCGGGCCCGAACTTGATCAGCCCGCCGTTGTGAATGGGGTCCGGCTGCGGCACGGTGAGGATGACCTGGCCGGAGTCGGGGTCGGCCACATCCTCCGCAGGCGGGTCCACCGTATACCGCTCGACCACGGAATCGCCGTGGGTGTCGGTATAGCTCACGTAGAACCAGCCATTCTGCGTGTAGTCCGGGTGAAACGCGATGCTGAGCAGGCCCTGCTCGAAGCCGCCCGCGCCCACCGTGCCGCCCAGGTCGAGCAGCGGCGTATCCAGCACTTGGCCGCCCAGAATAATCCACACGCGGCCCGTGCCCTGCTCGGTCACAAACAGGCGTCCGCTGCCGTCTT
>CAYMLC010000485.1:0-2669 GCA_964390765.1 uncultured Nitrospirales bacterium | reverse complement strand
CAAAGGTCAGCCCGATCTTGGGCCGTACCTGAATCTGGCTGATGCCGGGAATCTGGTATTCGATGGGGTCTTCGACGGTGATGATGTTTTTGTCGGGCGAGTTCACGCGCTGCAACGCGGCATAGAGCGTGGTCGATTTGCCGCTGCCGGTGGGACCCGTGACCAGGAAGATACCGTGCGAACTCTTGATCAGCTTGTCCACCAGCTCGTGGTCGTCGCGCGCCATGCCCAACTGCTCGAGGCTGAACAGGAAGTTGCCCTTCTCGAGAATACGCATCACTACGCGTTCGCCATGGGCAATGGGGATGATCGAGACGCGGATGTCGATCTCTTTGCCGCTCAGGCGAATCTTGATGCGCCCGTCCTGCGGCAGGCGGTGCTCGGCGATGTTGAGGTTCGCCATGATCTTGATGCGCGAAACCACCGCCGCCAACTGGCCGCGCGGCACCGTGAACTTCTCGTAGAGCACGCCGTCGATGCGGTAGCGCACGCGCACGGTGCGTTCGAAGGGCTCGATGTGAATGTCGCTCGCGCGCTCTTTCACCGCACCGCTGATGATGAGGTTGATGAGCTTGATGATCGGCGCTTCGTTCGCGAGGTCCAGCAGGTCGCGATCGCTGTCCAGCGCATCGAGCGTGGTCACCTCGCCGTCTTCGCCATCGACCGAAAGGCTGTCGATCATGTCGGCCGCGTTCTCGCCGGCCTGCTCGAAGTAGCCGTCGATGATGCGCTGGATATCGGCGCGCGGACAGAGCACCGGCTGCACGTTGCCGCCCAGCAAAAGCCGCAGATCATCGAGCGGCAACAGGTTTACCGGGTCGTTGATGGCCACGTAGTAGGCGCTGCCGTTCTGGCGGAACGGCACCATCTGATACTCGCGGATGAAGTTGATGGGCACACGCGTGGTCAGCTCGGCATCGACCTGGCCGTCGAGCGAGGACTCGAAGGGAATGTCGAACTGCTCGCCCAGCGCACGCAGCACGGCCTCTTCTTCGCAGTAGCCGAGGTCGAGCAGGATCTCGCCCACGCGCTTTGGCCGAATCTTCTGTAGCTCGAGCGCTTCGGTTACCTGCTCGGCGTGAATATCGCCGTTGCGCAGAAGAATGTCACACAGTTGCTCGTCGCTGCCGTGGTGCATACGTGCCTTTGCTTGGTGGGGCTAACGCCGGCGCACATCGCCGCGGCCAAAGCTGCGTACCCGCGAGCCCGAGGGCGTCTCTTCGAGGCGGTCGCGCGTGGGCTGCGAATTCCGCCGCATGTCCTGCTTGCGCCGGACCCGCTGGAAGACGTTGCCCTCGAACAGTAAATCCGTGAACGAGTTTTGATACTCGTCTACCTTGAATTCGGTTACGCGGTCCAGGTCGACCCCCTCTTTCACGATATGGGGCGTTACCAATACTACCAGGTTGCTCTTGTCAAAGTTTGTGCTGCGGCTGCCGAACAGCCACCCAATGAGCGGCAGGTCGCCCAGCAGTGGCGCCTGGCGGCGCGTGCGGTTCACCTGGTCCTCGATCAGACCGGCAATCACCGCCGTGCTGCCGTCGCGCACGACCACCTTGTTCTGCACCAGCGAAAGGTTGGTCGTGGGGCCGACAATGTTCACGTCGCCCACCTGGTTCTCGGCCACGCTCGATTCCTCGATTTCGAGGTCGAGCGCCACGTAATCGCCCTCGCTGATCTGTGGGGTCACGATCAGGCTGACACCCACCTCTTCGCGCTCGACGCGCGTGAAGCCCGTGCCGACCAGCTGGCCATCGTTGCTGGTCTGCGGCCGCGAGGTGCCCGTGACGAAGGGAATCTCCTGACCGACCACCACCGAGGACTCTTCGTTGTCGACGGTCACGAGGCTCGGCTGCGAGAGCACCTCGAGCTCGGTCAGCGTCTCGAGCGCCTGAATCAGCACCGGCACGAAGGGCACCTCTACTTCGGTGCCATCGATTTCGACGGTGATGTCATCGAAAACGCCGGCCGTAAAGGAGCCCTGGGCGCCGAGCGACAAGACGCTGCCCGCCAATGCGGCGGCGGGCCCCCCTGCAATTTCGTTGGCGGTGGCGGTCACGCTGTTGAACAGGGTCAGCAGGTTGGCCGACTGCGTGATGCCGAAGCCGTCTTCGCCGGTCAGGCTGGCGCCATCAACGGTCAGCGAAAAGTCGTTGGTCGTGGTCACCTGCATGATCAGGGCGTCGACGTGTACCTGGCGCACGGGCACATCCAGCTGCGCAATAAAGTCTTCGAGCACGCGGTAGTCCTGCGGCGAAGCCACGATCAACAGCGCGTTCGTCTGGTCGTAACGCGTGACCTGCACCTGCTGTTCAAACGGGGTCACCTGCGCGCTCTGGGCCGCACCACCACCGCCACCGCCCTGCCCCTGCACTTCGCGGCGCGCGGTCACACTGCCGAGTACGCTCTGCAGCGCCGTCTCCACCTGTTCCGCGTCGGCGTTGAGCAGCTGGTAGATATGCAGATTGTTCGCCTCGTAGGGCGTGGGCATGTCGAGCTTCTGGATGAGGTCGCGCACGCGCTCCATCATGCCCGGCGTGGCGATCACGATCAGCGCATTCAGGCGCTCGTCCGGCACCATGCGCAACACTTCCTCGCGCGAACCGATAATCTGGCTGGGGGCCTGGCCCGGCACGGTGGGCCGCACGGCGCGCGTGGGGCGGGTGGGC
>CAYMLC010000484.1:0-2670 GCA_964390765.1 uncultured Nitrospirales bacterium | reverse complement strand
GGCGGTCCACTTAACAAATCGGATCTGCTGTCCAACTCATGGGGTCCATCTCAAATCCAGTAGACCGGACCGTCTGCGTAGTTCGCCCATGTCCAGTGGGTGTGCTGCACCGGCCGGTGGCCGCGCCCCGGGTCCGGCGGCGCCAACTCCCCCACAAAGGTGTAGGCCTCGCCATAGGTCTCGAAGTAGCTGATGGTCCGCAGCCCCGCCGCGGCATGCTGCGCGTGGCGCATCGGATCCATGGTCACCCGCTGGCCGTAGATCCCCCAACCCGGATCGGCGTGGGCGTTGTCCATGCTGATGGTGGCGTGATGCGCCTGCGCAACGGCGACTGAAGGCGTCTCGACGATGCGTGGCCAATCGTCCCACCAAGGCGCTTCTTCCGCAGCGACCCAAGAACTGCTCAGCACGAGTCCGCTCATCAGCAAAGACCGGAGGCTGTGGCGGAAGGGGTGTCGCATACGATAACGCCATAGCCAAACGCGCTTGCGTACGCTTCTTGCGTGGGAGGCAGCGTGGCCATCGAGGTCAAACACGGGGGCCGGGCGGTTGGTGTCGCTCATAACTATGCAGGCTTGGTCGTCATTCGAGTGGTGGTATCTGGCGAGCCGCCGCCCTTCCGCAAAGGGCCAACGGTCACGCGCCCATCCTACTCCGTGTGCACAGCGATGAAAAGCTGACACTGGATGCGCCCTGCGTAGAGGGTAAGGCAGGGGCACCCTGAGCACGATGGTCTTTGCGTGCTATGCTTGGGAACTGGTGCAGGGTTGGCAGACCGGTGCGCGGGAGGCAGCATGGCAACGGAAGTAAGCACGCACGACGCCACGGCGACAGATTTCGATATCGAGGCGGCAATCGCGGCGAACAAGAAGCGTATCGGTGCGGCCGAGATGGAACGGCTTTATGTGATGCGGCGTGACCTGGCCATGGCCGACCTGTCGGGTTCGGTCGAGCTGCTCGATGCGGGCGTGGGCCGCGGGGTGATGTCGTTCTACCTGCTGCGGGCGTTCCCGCAGATGCACGCTACACTCGTCGATGTAATCGAAAATTACGGCCTGGGACGCGACATCTTCTTTCCCGAAGGCGACCCGACCGATCGCTACACCTATACGCATCTGAATCTGCACGAGCAGGACCGCGACACGCGCTATGGCCTGGTGTTGTGCATGGATGTGTTGGAGCACATTGTCTACTGGCGCGAAGTGTTGCACAGCCTGTGGGCGGTGGTGGCGCCCGGCGGTTACCTGTACGTGCAGACGCCGGCGAACTATCCGTCGCCCACGTATCCGCGCCCGCTTATCCTGCGCAAGAACCTGAAGCAGCGGCTGAACCGGTTGTTGCCGCGGTGGGTACCGTTCGACGGCGTGTACCACGTGCGCCACGGGCTGAGTTGCAAGACCTTCAAGGACGAATCGGACCGGCTGGGCGCGCGCCTGCTCATCGCGGGCGAGCAATATCTGCCTTCGCCCTACTTTCCGCCGTGCGGGTTCAAACCGCGCACGAGCATCTTGATGCAGAAGCCGGGCTAGCGATCGAGCCACTGCTCGAGCTGTGCGTCCAGCCCTTCGTACACCATTTCCGGATTCAGCTTGTCGCGCACGCATGCCTGGGCTGCGAGGCTCAGGCGTTCGAGGTGTGCCGGGTCGTTGAGCAGCTCGAGTGTGCGCGCGACGAATGCCTCGTCTGACTCGGTAATGTAACCGTGCACGCCGTCTTCGAGCGGGGTGCCTTCGGCCCCAATGGGCGTGGTGACCACGGCGACGGCATGGGCCATGGCTTCGAGCCCTTTCAGCTTGACCCCACCGCCGGCCTCGATGGGTGCGGCCAGCACCCGGCCCGAGGCGTAGAAGTCGTCGACCGAGGGCACATAGCCCAGCAACTCGACACCGGGCTGATGCGCAGCACGCCGCACATGCAGGTCCTCGCAGATGCGGCCGGCCATGGCCACGCGCAGCGCGGGATACGCCTGACGCAGCCTGGGCACGTGGTTTTCCAGCAACACTACGGCCGCCAGGCGATTGGCTTCGTTGGCGGCGCCCAGGAAAATGAGGTCATAAGTGTGCTGCTGCTCGCGGCGCTCGGCAAAGCGCTCGGGCGTCATCTCGCCCCCGGCCGGCAGTTCGGTTTCCACCAGCACCGTACACACGGGTGTGGGCGCCACCTGCGCGAGCAGTTCCTGCCGGTCTACCTCGGTGATGGTCAGCAATGCGTCGTACTTGCCCAGGAGCGATAACTCGAGCTGCTTTTCCGATTCCTGATCGAATTCGGCTGGACCGCGAAAGGCCTGCAGCCGTGCTTCGCGCACATACTGCACGTCGATTGTATCGCAGACCAGCAAGGGTCGCTGCGGCGTATCGAGCAGGTCACCCAGCAGGTTGCTGAGCCACACATAATTCACAATGACAACATCATACTTTTCCGTGGCGATAATGTGGCGCAGGCAATCGCGCATGTAATCTGCGTCGTACCGCTTCAGCCGCTCACTCACGGGACTGGGATTGGCCAGTTGGCGCTGCGCGGCCACCGAGCACAGGGCCTCGTTCACATAGCTGAGCGTCTCGAAGGTGGGCGCGTTTCCAGCGCCGTTGCCCCGCGCGCGCAAGAAACGCTTTACCAGGTCGCGCAGGTCCTTATAAACGCCCTCGATGAAGCCCTTGTGTAGCGCGGCAC
>CAYMLC010000483.1:0-2670 GCA_964390765.1 uncultured Nitrospirales bacterium | reverse complement strand
GGCTGGTCGATTCGCGCCACGTGGTCACCTGCAACCAATACTTGGTGCCGCTGCACCCGACCGGCGTGCGCGGCGAATACATCGCCGGTATTCGCTATCGCGCGTGGCAGCCGTGGAGTTGTCTGCATCCGGGTGTGCCGGCGCACGCGCCGCTGGTGCTGGATATCGTGGACACCTGGAATGGCCGCGCACTCGGCGGCTGCACCTATCACGTGGCGCACCCCGGCGGCCTGGCCTACGACAAGTTTCCGGTCAATGCGGTCGAAGCCGAGAGCCGCCGCACCAATCGCTTCTTCACGCACGGCCATACGCCAGGCAGCTGGAGCCCCCGGACGCCGCGCATCCACCCCGAGCACCCCTTCACCCTCGACCTGCGGGCGCAGTAGTATTGCGCTAGAACTCGATCCAGACGCCGGTCTGCACCTGTGCCGCACGATAGAGGGCGGTGTCGATTTCGATGCCGCCGGGGGCCAGCAGGGTAACGGCGTCGCCATCGTTGTTGAGCGGCATGACGCCCGCATCGAGCGTGACTTCCGCAATGGCCCCCGCGGCCATGGTCCAGCCATCGAGCGGATAGGTGTTGCCCGCCGCATCGCGCAGGGTCCAGCCATCGAGCGCAACTGCTGACGTACCCGGGTTCAGCAGGCGCACGCCTTCTCCGGGGTCGTTTGCCCCCGACCGCGACTTCGGCAGCAAACCGGCGATGCGTACCTCCACCGTGGGCCGCATGATGCCGAGGCCCGTGCCCGGGCGCGTGGCGGCCGGCACCTCGGGGGCGGTGGCAAAGCCGTTGGCGACCGTCGCGCGCGCAGGCCACACAAACGCGGCGAGCACGGGGCTGTGGTCCGAGGCCTGCGTGCGTGCGTCGCCGCCATCACGCGCTACGGTGTCGGGGTGGTCGAGCACCGCGATGCTGTTGGGCACATACCAGGCGTGTACCGAGGCTGGCACCAGAATCTGGTCGACCAGAATCTCGGCGTTGTCGCGGTCGTAGCGCGTGCCCGGCGCATTCTGCTGGTGCGTGTCGTAGTCGAGCAGGTCGACCCGGCCATTGCGGATGGCCTGCGGAGTCAGGCCATAGGACACGACCGCAGCCGTCCACAGCGGTTCGGTGAGGTTGACGAGAAACGCACCCGGTTCGTTTTCGCGTTCGAAGGGATGCGCCGGGTCGCCGCTTTCCAACACGTTCAGGCTGGCGTCGTCGGGCGTATCGTTGAAGTCGCCCAGCAACACAAAGGCGCGGCTATCAAAATCGCGGGACAGCCGCTCGACGAGTCGCTGGGCCGCGGCCATGCGGCGTGGCGCGGTATCGAGGCGGCCGCCCGCGCGCGACTTGAGGTGCACGTTGAGGACCCACAGGTTGACGGCTGAATCCGGGACCTCCACCTCGATGGCCAGCACATCGCGCCGGTCGGGAAAGGGGGAATCGTTGGCGCTGCCGGGGAACAGAAAGTCGCTGTCGCCGGCATCCACGCGGGTCGATGCAGCCCCGGCCACCGTGAACGGCTTGCGTACGGCCAGGGCGAGGTCCTGCCATTCACCACTTTGGTCATCGATGACCAGTGTCCATTGCGTGGGATCGAACAGTGCCTCGAGCGCGGTGCGGTCGCAGATTTCCTGCAGGCCGATAATGTCGGCATCCATCGCGGCGATTACGTTGCGCAGACGCTGCAGGCGCGTGCCATGCTGGTTGGCCTCGTCCCGCCCTGTACAGCCATCGCCCGATACGGTGAACCACTCGATGTTGTAGGTGGCCACGGTGACCGGCGTCTGGGCCGGGGCCATGGCGGCGATGCCAATGAATACGAGGAGATAACGTGCGCAAGCAGACATGCCAGTGCCCCCGGTGCGATTGTCGGCGTGTGCGTGCTAGGGGCCTTAGGCCACTGACACACAGTGCCCGCCACGCTACGGAATCGGGGGCGCTGGGTCAAGGTGCGGGCGAGAAGGTGCGCCGCCACCTAGATGCTGTTGATGAGCCCCGTAAGTGGATCGACCGGTGCCACGTTCGGATAGCGCAGGAATTCCACGTGTCCGTCGAGATACAGCACGTTGGCGCCGCCGGGTATGTGGTTGAACTGCTGGTCGCGACGGCCGTTGTTCGGGTTCGACACGCGCACATTCACGAAGTCCGACATGGTCCACAGGTCGCTTTGCGCCTTGGCGCTCGAAGCGGGGTCGTTGATGTTGGTGATGAAGAAGCGCTCGATGCCTTCGCGAATGCGCGGGATAGTGAGGTCGCCCGCCTCGGCATCGTTGAGCACGATGTCGATCTGGTTGGCTACGCCCTGGGGGTCATCGGCGATGTTGGTGCGGTCGTTCGTACCCAGCACAAGGCCCGTGAGTCCCGTCAGGTAGTCGGTGACTTCCTGTTGCGACAACCCGATCAGGCCCGGCAGCGTGGACAGGGCAAAAGCGGTAAAGTTGGCGAGGGCAACCTCGGGCGTGCTTGTTGTGAAGCGCGACAGGTCGCCGTAGATCGACACGTCCGGGTTGTCGGTAAGGCCGGGCAATACCAGCAGCCAGCCGAAGTAGACGTAGCTCGAATTGTCGTTGTCCAGTTCGCAGCCGTAGAAATCCCGATTCGGCACGCCCGACGTCGGCACCTCGGCCGTGCCATTCCACACCGTCGCGCGCTCGTCCGCGAGGTCGAAGACCTCGGCCGAGTCG
>CAYMLC010000482.1:0-2670 GCA_964390765.1 uncultured Nitrospirales bacterium | reverse complement strand
CGACGCATCGTTGGCGGCCTGCCGCACCAGCATCGGCGTGTGCACGGCATCGGGGCAGACCAGCGATACGGCCACGCCGTGCGGGCGCAGGTCTTCGGCCAGCGTGTGCGAGAACCCGCGCACCGCGTGCTTACTCGCCACATAGAGGCTCATGGCCGGCACCGAGACCAGGCTCGCCATCGAGCCCATGTTCACGATGTGGCCGGCGCCCCGCGCGGCGAGGTGCGGAGCCACAGCGCGGCACCCGTACATCAGGCCTTTCGTGTTGATGTCGATAAGGCGGTCGATCTCGCTGGCGTCGGTCTCGTGCAGCAGCCCACTCGTGGCCACACCCGCCACATTCATCAGCACATCGATGGGGCCAAAGCGCGCCTGTGCCGCGGCGTTGGCCTGTTCCCACGCCGCGTAGTCGCGCACATCGAGCGGGGCCAACGCCACCTGCGCCTCGGGCCAGGCGTGGCGGGCGGCGGCGGCCTCGAGCCCCGCGTGGTTGGCGTCGGTGGCGAAGACCTGCGCCCCGCCTTCGGCCAGCCGCGTGGCCAGCCGCTCGCCGATGCCACTGGCGGCGCCGGTCAGGAAAAAGACACGGCCGGCGATGGGGTCGGCGGTTGCCTTCAGCATGGCCGTACCCGGTTCATCGCGGCACCGACCCCACGCTACAGCAGCTTCTCGAGCGCATCGACCAGTTCTTCGAAGCGGTCCATGGCCGTGGCCACGGGCTCGGGCTGTTCGAGGTCCACACCGGCGGTCCGCAGTTGGTTGAGCGGATAGTCGGAGCCGCCGCTGCGCAGGAAACTGAGGTATTGCTCGCGCGCGACGGCGCCATCGCCCATCACCTGTCGCGAGAGCGCAATGGCCGCACTCAGGCCGGTGGCGTATTTGTAGACGTAGAAGGCGCTGTAGAAGTGCGGGATACGGAAGCACTCGAGTTCGAGTTCGCTGTCGAGCGCGACGCGCGGGCCGAAGTAGGCCTCGAGCAGGGCGCGGTATTCCTGCCGGAACCGCTCGAGCGTCAGGGGTTCGCCCTGTTCGGCGATGGCGTGGATGAGGTGCTCGAACTCGGCAAACATCGTCTGGCGGATAATCGTGCCGCGGATCTCGTCGATTTCCCGGCAGATGAGCTGGCGCTTGCGCTTCTTGCCGCGGGCCCCGTCGAGCAGGTGGTGGGTCAGCAGTTGTTCGTTGAAGGTCGAGGCGACCTCGGCCACGAAGATGGTGTAGTCCGCATACTGATAGGGCTGCGTGCGATTGGCGTAGTAGCTGTGCATCGAGTGGCCGGCCTCGTGCGCGAGGGTGAACATACTGTCCAGCGATTCGGCCCGGTAGTTCATGAGGATGTAGGGCGGTGCGCCATACACGCCGTAGCTGAACGCGCCGCTGCGCTTGCCCTGATTCTCATAGCGGTCGACCCAGCGCTTCGGCCCCAGCCCCTCGCGCAGCGCGGCCACATACTCATCGCCCAGGGGCGAGAGCGCGGTGCAGATGGTCTCGGCCGCTTCTTCGTAGGGCACGGCCACGGGCTTTTCCTTCGCCAGCGGCGTTGCCATGTCGTAGGCGTGAATCGCCTTCAGTTTCAGTGCGCGCTTGCGCAGGTCGTAGTAGTGGTAGAGCACGTCGAGCCGGCTGCGCACCGCGGCGATGAGGCTGTCGTAGACCGCGACCGGCACGCGGTCGGCGAAGAGTGCGGCCTCGCGCGCGCTGGGAAAATTGCGGGCGCGCGCCTGATAGACATCCTGCAGCACGCTGCCGCGCAGCGTGGCGGCGAGGGTATTGGCGTGGCCCACATATTGTTCGTAGAACTGGTGGAAGGCGGTACGGCGCACACTGCGCTTCGGCGACTCCATCAGCATGCGCAGCGTGCTGTGCGTCAGCTCGACCTTGCGGCCGTCGGCATCCTTGACCGAACCAAAGCTGAGGTCGGCGTCGTTGAGCTGACCAAACACGCGCCCGGCCGTACCCGCCACCTCGCCCTGCATCGCCAGCAGCCGCTCTTCCCCCTCGCTCAAGGTGTGCGGGCGATAGCGCAGCAGCCGCTCGAGCACGAAGCGGAACTCGGCCAGTTCTTTCGCCTTGAGGAACTGGGTCATTTTCGTCTTCGGAATCGCCATGATTTCCGGACGGATGAAGCTGGCGGCCTCGCCCAATTGCGTGGCGAGATAGGTGAACCGCGCCACCATCGCCTGGGCCGCGTCGTGCGCCACATCCTCGCTCGCGCGCAGATAGGCATAGGCGCCCAGCTTGTCCGCGAGCAGGTCGATGTCGCGGTCGAAGTTCAGGCATTCCGCCAGCATCTTTGCCGAGCGGCCCAGCTTGCCCTTGAAGCGCGCATAGTCGCCGACCTGCCGCTCGACCTTCTTGAAGGCGCGGTCCCACGCCTGGTCACTCTTGAACAGGGGCGCCAGGTCCCAGGTGTGCTCGGCGGCCACCTTATCGCGTTTGGGAATACGGACCGTCTTGGCCATGGCGTTGTGCGCTCCTCACTCGTCGCTGCCGCGTGGTACGGGGCCGAGTATAGCCAAGCCAATCGGGTGGCCGCAGCCCGGGCGCGCGCCGATGCAAAACGGGCCGCGCAACCTCGGCTGCGCGGCCCGCGACAGGTATGCTCAGGGGCTAGGGACTAGGCGGCATCCGCCATGTCATCTTCCCCGTCTTCCGCTCCGCCGGTGGTTT
>CAYMLC010000481.1:0-2702 GCA_964390765.1 uncultured Nitrospirales bacterium | reverse complement strand
GATGCCGCGCAGCACGGGCACCTCGGGCAGATAGTGGAAGTGTACGTCGTCGAATTCGATGCGGCCGGCGTGTACCCGAAGGTCCGCCGCCTGGGGTGCGTCGGGCACATCGGGCGCCACGTCCATAATCTCGAAGACGCGGTCCATCGCGGCCAGCTGGTTCTGCAGGGCGGCGAAGGCATCGGACAGGCGCCGCGTGGGCAGGTAGAGGTGGCCGAGCACGCCGTAGAACGCGATCAGTGCGCCCTCGCTGATTTGCCCCTGCACCACCTGCCAGGTACCGAAGCCGATGACGATGATGGGGCCCAGCAGATTCAGGAATTCGCCGTAGGTGTTGAGGCTGACATTGAGGTGCGTCTGCTCCATCACCTTGCCGAAGTACGTGCGGTGGCGCGCAAAGAAGTGGCGGCGCTCCGTGCGCTCCCGGCCAAAGGCCTGCACCACGGGCAGCCCGGCTATCTTCTCGTTCGCCTCGCCGTTCAGGTGGCCCATCTCTTCCTGCACCTCCTGCGAGACGCGCCGCAGCCGCGCACGCAGCAGGGCGAACACCAGCCCGTACAGCGGCAGGGTGAACAGGCTGACCACGGCGAGCTGGAACTGCCAGATGAGCAGCGCAATCACCACCCCCACCAGGAACAACAGGTCGACCGCGACCGACATGACGCCACGGTCGAGGATGCCCTGGCTCGTGTTCACATCATTGATGAGGCGCGAGATGGTGGTGCCCACCCGGTGCCGCGTGTGATAGCTCATGCCCAGTTTCTGCAGATGGGCGTAGAGCGCCTGGCGGATATCGAAGATCGTGCGATTGCCCGCGCGCTCGGCAAAATAGCTGCGGTAATAGCTGATCGGCAGGCGCACGATATAGACCGCCAACAGGATTCCGCCCATCCACGCGAGGCGGCGCAGCCGCTCCTCGTCGGGGATGTCGGCAATCATCACGTGGTCGAGCAGCGTGCCCAGGCCAATGGGCAGCGCCAGGGCCGAGGTGAACTTGATAACCCCAAACGCGACCGAGCCCAGAATGAGCGGCCAATAGGGCCGGGCATAGCGCAAGAAGCGCCAGAATGTGTCGCGTTGGTTCAAAGTGTGCTGCCGGTTCATGGGTCACCCTCAGGTTAACACGCGCGCCCCCGTGCCGAATGCAACGCCCCCGCGCCGTGTTGTGCCTCACCGTTGCCCCAACACACCCCGGGAGATGCTTATGTCCAACGCGCCCACCCTCTGCTGGTTCCGGCTGGACCTGCGCCTGGCCGACCACCCGGCCCTGCATGCCGCAGCCGAACGCGGCGGCCCCGTAATCCCGGTCTTCATCTGGGCGCCCGAAGAAGAGGGCGAGTGGTCGCCGGGCGCCGCGGCACGGGTCTATCTGCACCATACGCTCGAAGCGTTTATGCGCAGTCTCGGCACGCATCACAGCCGCCTGGTGCTGCGCACCGGGCCCACCCTCGACACGCTGCGCACGCTCCTGCGCGAGACAGGTGCGGAAGCCGTGTACTGGAACCGGCGCTATGAGCCGGTGGTTATCGCCCGCGATGCGAAGGTAAAGGAAGCGCTGCGCGAAGATGGGGTGGAAGCGAAGAGCTTCAACGGCGCACTGTTGAATGAGCCGCACACCATCGAGAACAAGCAGGGCCGCCCCTACAAGGTTTTCACGCAGTACTACAAGCGCGCGAGCGCGGAGTACGACGTGGCCAATCCGCTGCCCGAGCCGTCGTTCTCGCACCCGGATACGTGGCCGAAATCGTGCACGCTGGATCAGCTGGGCCTGCTGCCCGAAATCGACTGGGCCGGGGGCATCCGCGACTTCTGGACCTTCGGCGAGCGCGGTGCGGCCGACGAGTTCGATCGCTTCCTCGACGAGGGGCTGGCGGACTATCACGAGGGGCGCGACGACCCCAGCACCAACGGCACGTCCAAGATGTCGCCGCACCTGCACTGGGGTACTGTGTCGCCGCGGCAACTCTTTCACCGGATCGACGGCGCGGCGCGCGGGCGCCTGTCCAGATCCCAAGAGGGCTACGTGCGCGAACTGTACTGGCGCGAGTTCTCGTACCACATGCTCTACCACTTTCCGCACACGACGAATGCGCCGCTGATGGAGCGCTTCGCGCATTTTCCGTGGCGTGACAACGACGAAGACCTGCGCGCCTGGCAGAAATGGCGCACCGGCTATCCCACGGTCGATGCGGCCATGCGTCAGCTTTGGGTGGCGGGCTGGATGCACAACCGCATGCGCATGGTGGTGGCGTCGTTTCTGGTCAAGCACCTGCGCCTGCACTGGCTGCATGGCGCGCGCTGGTTCTGGGATACGCTGGTCGATGCCGACCTGGCCAGCAACACCATGGGCTGGCAGTGGGCCGCGGGCTGTGGCGCCGATGCCGCCCCTTATTTCCGCGTGTTCAATCCCATCTTGCAGGGCGAACGTTTCGACCAGGACGGCGCCTACGTGAAGCACTATCTGCCCGTGCTCGAGAAGCTGCCGCCGAAGTATGTGCATAAGCCGTGGGAGGCGCCGGGCGAGGTGCTGGACGATGCCGGGATAGAAATCGGCGGCAACTATCCGGAGCCCCTGGTCGAACACAAGGCCGCGCGCGAAGCGGCGCTCCAGGCGTTTGAGCAGGTAAAGGGCTAGCAGCCCGTGGCAAAAACTCGAACGTGGCCTGCGAACGGCCTCGATGCCGCGACTCGTCGTTGCAAAC
>CAYMLC010000480.1:0-2703 GCA_964390765.1 uncultured Nitrospirales bacterium | reverse complement strand
ACGTTGTGGGCGGCGGCGCAGTTGACCACAATTTCGGGGCGCAGGTCTTGCGCGATGGTCTGGTGCATGGCCGCGGCATCGCGCAGGTCGAGGCGCAGCGTGTCGCCGTCGAGGTCGGCACGCACAAGGTCTTCGCCCTCGAACGCGGCGCACACGTCGTGGCCCAGCTGGCCTTCAGACCCAATGACGAGCAGACGCATCAGAAGATGCTCCCGATGCGGTTGAGGTGGGTCTGCACTTCTACCAGCAATTCGAGCCAGCGGATGTTGTAGTACTTGGGGTTGTGGAAGTCCGCGTTGATGCCGGCCTCAATCTTCTGCGCCATGTCGCGCGCCGATTCCTCGACCGAGCGCGTCGGGCGAAAGCCGAGCACGCGCTCCATCTTGCGCGTGCTCACGCGGTAGTCGCGGGCGGTCTGGGCGCCGTATTCGACTTCGATGTCGACGTCGCGGATGCCGTGCAGTGCCTTCTTTACCCAGTGCGCCAGTTCGAGGATGCGGTAGTTCTTGTGGGAGAGGTTAAAGATTTCACCGGCCACATCCTTGCTGGGCGCTTGCAGGCAGGCCAGGTAGCACTTGGCCACATCGGTCACGTCGACCAGTGGCCGCCACATTTCACCCCCGCAGTGGACAGTGAGTTTGCCGGTCTCGAAGGCGCAGCGCACGAAGGTGTTGACCACCAGGTCGTAGCGCATGCGCGGGCTCCAGCCATAGACCGTGCCCTGGCGCAGCAGCACAGGCTCGAAGTGCTCGTCGGCCATGCCGAGCAGGACCTGCTCGGCGGCGTGTTTGCTGGTGGCGTAGGCCGCGCGCGCTTCGATGGGCGTCGTCTCATCCTGCAGCACGTCCTCGGCCATCATGCCCTTATCGTAGACACTGCAACTCGAGGCGAAGACGAAGCGCTTGACGCCGTGCTGCTTGCAGGCTTCGGCAATCACGCCGGTGGCTTCGGTGTTCAGGCGGCGGTTGGCCTCGGGGTTGAACTCGGCTGTAGGGTCGTTGCTCAGCCCGCCCAGATGAATGACGGCGGTCACGCCGTCGAGCAGCGCGGGGTCGAACTGCAGGATGTCGCCCTGCACGCATTCCACGCGGCTCTTCATGTTTGCCAGGGGGAAGTCGCCGTAGAGGAACTTGTCGAGCACGCGTACGGCGAAGCCCTTGTCGAGCAACTCCTGCACGGTGACTGCGCCCAGGTAGCCGGCGCCGCCGGTAACCAGAATCATGGTGTCGCACTCCTGCCCACGGGCGGGTGGGCTTGCCGGGTTCCCAAGAGCCGCGGAGTATGGCATGCGCGCGGGGGAATGGAAAACTGCGCGGCGCGGCAGCCGCAAACGCGCGGCCATTTGGTGGTCAGTGGCTCGGCAGTGGGCAGGCCACGGGGGGCGCCGTCGAGTGCCCAGGCGGCGGGCATGTGGATACCGAGGTGGGCAAAGACGGTCGGTGCCACATCGACGATGCCGATGGCCCACCACCAGGCTTTGCCGTCATTGTTCATGGGCCCGTGCAGCGTATGTGTGGTGGCTTCAGCGGCGGGCGGTACGGCCATCACCACGCGCTGGTTGCGGCGCGAGCCGGTGTGCGCGTCGAAGGTCGGCTCGAGATAGACGGTAGAACCCACGAGGGGGTCGGTTTAGCTGCCGGCTTCGTCTTCGTCCGATACCCCGTCGCCGTCACCGTCTCCCTGTTCGGGGTTGCTGCCCAGCATGGCCTCTTGCACATCCAGGAAGCCGTCGCCATCGGTATCGGCCAGGTCCGAGCCGAAGGTGTCGATCACGCCGCGGTATTCGCCGCTCGATTCGAAGGCGTGCACCGTGCCGCGCCAGCCGTCTTCGCCGACGTCGATGCGCACGTATTCGTTGATCAGCCCTGCGCGCATGCCTTCCATGTCCTGGGCGCCACCGATAAACATGTGCGGCCAGTCATGCACCACGGGCTCGTGTGTGTCGAGCCAGCTTCCGCCACCGGTGATGATGTAGTGGATGCCGTTGAGGTAGCCGCGTTCGTATTCGTGGGTGTGGCCGCTGAAGATGGCCTCCACGCCATACTGCTCGGCCAGGGGCACCAGCGTCTCGCGCAGTTCGGCGTCGCCGTCGATCCACAATTCGCAGTAGGGCGGCACGTGGATGAAGAGGAAGATGTGGCGCGGGTCGGCCGCACGGGCGGCCTGCAGGTCTTCCTCGAGCCAGCCGGCAATGTCTTCGGCAGCGTTGGCATAGTCGATACACACGAAGTGTGCGCCCGCATACGCGAACGAAAAGCTGCCGAAGCCGGGTGTGAAGCCGGGGCGTTCGCCACTGGGCATGTCGGCGAATCGGCGCAGGCTGGCGCCCCGGTCCGCGTCGTGGTTGCCCCAGGCGTTGAACCACGGCACGGCGGCAGGGCCGAGGCCCGCGGCCACGCGGTCCAGGTAGTAGCGGCGGGTGTCGGTATACTTGGCGCCGTCCGAAGCGAGGTCGCCGCTGCTGACGGCGATGTCGATGCCGCTCTGGCCCATGTGCGCCATCATGGCGATGGTCGGCTCGAGCGGGTTCTCGGGGTTGGCCTTGGCGTTGCTGCCCTGGCTGTCGGCCCATACGGCAAACGAGAACGGCGGCCGCCCCGCGGGCGCAGTCTTGAAGCTTCGTGCCTCGCCCAGTTGCTGCTCTTCCACCAGCACGCGATACGTGTACTCGGTGCCGGGAGCGAGGCCGCGCAGTACAGCCTT
>CAYMLC010000479.1:0-2722 GCA_964390765.1 uncultured Nitrospirales bacterium | reverse complement strand
TTGATCGAGGCGCTCGATGTCGACGGCGATGGCACCGGTATGAGTCTGCGCCAGGTGCGCGACGAGGTGCTGATCCTCTTTCTCGCGGGGCACGAGACCACTGCCAATGCGCTCACCTGGACCTGGTATCTGCTGTCGCAGCACCCCGCGGTCGCCGCGCGGTTGCACGAAGAAATCGACCGCACGCTGGGCGACCGCCTGCCCACCATGGCCGACGTACCCCAACTCACGTATACGCGCCAGGTGCTCGAAGAATCGCTGCGGCTCTTTCCGCCCGCCTACATTCTGGACCGCACCCTGCTGACGGACATGGAAATCGGCGGCTACCACTTGCCGAAAGGCGCCACGGTCTTCACCAGTCCTTGGCTCATGCATCACGACGCCCGGTGGTATCCCGACCCCGAGCGCTTCGACCCCGAACGCTGGACACCCGAGGCCCGGGCCCAGCGGCCCAGGTTCAGCTACTTCCCCTTTGGCGCCGGGCCACGCATCTGTATCGGCGAACAATTCGCCTGGATGGAGGGCACGCTGGCCCTGGCCACGCTGGCGCGCCGCTGGCAGCCGAGCCTGGTGCCGGGCCAGACCGTTCGCGGCGACCCCATGATCGTGCTGCGGCCGAAGGGCGGCCTGCGCATGCGCCTGGTCGCGCGCCACACGGAGCCGGCCGCCGCGCCCGTGGCGTAAGTCATTGTAAGAAAACGACTAAGCCCCTTCATTTGTGCCAAGTCCTACCTGCGGGTAGTGGCATGTATTGAAACAAAAATACACTACGGCATTCTATCATAGGCACGGCCTATGACTTGAATTGAAGTATTTCATTTTGACACGTGCGGATTCGCTGTTATCGTACCCATACGCCGCTCACCTCCGGCGTGAACGCGCGACGCGTCCGCGGGGGTATGAGCGCGCTAAGATAAAGCTTGACGGGCACTTACGACTCTAAGGAAGGGCATTCAACCATGGCCACCTCTAGCGCCGCGCCAGCGGGCGTCGAAATCAAGGGCGAAGTCAACGAGACCTTTGCTGAAATCCTCACGCCGGAGGCGCTGGCCTTCTTCGCCGAATTGCAGCGCAAGCACAACGCGCGCCGCCTCGAGCTGCTGGATGCGCGCAAGCAGCGCCAGGCCGAAATCGACGGCGGCAAGATGCCCGACTTTCTGGAAGAGACCAAGGAAATCCGCGAGAGCGACTGGAAGGTCGACCCGGTTCCGGCCGACATGCAGGACCGCCGCGTGGAGATTACCGGGCCGGTCGACCGCAAGATGGTCATCAACGCGCTGAACGCGGGCACGAAGGCCTACATGGCCGACTTCGAGGACTCGCACGCGCCGACCTGGGAAAAGACGCTCAATGGCCAGGTCAACCTGCGCGACGCGAATCGCCGGACGCTGACCCTGGTCGACGAAGCACGCGGCAAGGAGTACAAGCTCAACGAAAAGGTCGCCACGCTCATCGTGCGCCCGCGCGGCTGGCACCTCGATGAGAAGCACGTGCTGGTCGACGGGCAGCGCGCATCGGGCAGCATCTTCGACTTCGCGCTCTACTTCTTTCACAACGCCAAGCAGCGCCTGGAGAACGGCAGCGGCTCGTACTTCTATCTGCCGAAGATGGAGCACTACCTGGAAGCGCGCCTGTGGAACGACATCTTCGTGATGGCGCAGGAGATGCTGGGCGTGCCGCAGGGCACGTGCAAGGGCACCGTGCTCATCGAGCACATCCTCGCCACGTTCCAGGAAGAAGAGATTCTGTACGAGTTGCGCCACCACAGTTCGGGGCTCAACTGTGGCCGCTGGGACTACATCTTCAGCTATATCAAGAAGTTTGCGAACAAGGAAGAATTCCTGGTGCCGGACCGCGGTCTGGTCGGCATGACGGTGCCGTTCATGCGCTCCTACTCGCTGTACACCATCGACACCTGCCACAAGCGTGGCGCGCATGCGATGGGCGGTATGGCCGCGCAGATTCCTATCAAGAACGACCCCGAAGCCAACGAGAAGGCCATCGAGAAGGTGCGCGCGGACAAGCGCCGCGAAGCCGAAGACGGCCACGATGGCACCTGGGTGGCGCACCCGGGCCTGGTGGGCATCGCGATGGAAGAGTTCGACAAGGTGCTGGGCGAGAAGCCGAACCAGCTCGATAAGCGCATCCCCGACCTCAAGGTCTCGGCGGCCGACCTGTTGGCGGTGCCGGAAGGTCCGATCACGGAAGCCGGCCTGCGCCAGAACATCAGCGTGGGCATTCAGTACATCGAAGCCTGGCTGGGCGGCAACGGCTGCGTGCCTTTGTACAACCTGATGGAAGACGCGGCCACGGCGGAAATCTCGCGCACCCAGGTGTGGCAGTGGATTCACAACTCGAAGGGCGTGCTCGACGACGGCCGCAAGGTGACGCTCGAACTCGTGCGCGAGACGACCCAGGAAGAACTGCAGAAGATTCAGCAGGAAGTCGGCGAGCAGCGCTGGAGCAGCGGACACTATGAGGAGGCGGCGAAGATGTTTGACGACCTTATCGCCGCCGATGCGCCGCCGGAGTTCCTGACGCTGGGCGCGTACGAGCGCTACGCCTAGGCGCCCCCCGCGCAGACGAGCGAATACGGCAAGAACCACGGGTCGACCCGGGCAGCAGATAAACCCCACGACAAGGACACGACATGAGCAGCAGCAACGGCCACAATCCACTAATCGACCAGAACGAAGCCAAGGCGATGCAGCAGAGCTGGGAC
>CAYMLC010000478.1:2382-2747 GCA_964390765.1 uncultured Nitrospirales bacterium | reverse complement strand
ACTTACGCATAGCTTTTCCGGATCCCCTTGGCTGGGTGGCCGGCCCGGGCCACGGGCAGGGAGTCTACACGTTTTGGGCGCCGGGAAGCGCGCGGGCCAGCAACTCGGCCAGGTGCAGCGGCCGGGCGGTGGTCATGTGCTCGATCTGGTGGCGGCAACTGGTGCCCGAGGCCACCAGGGCGGCGTGCGCGGGCAGCGCATGTACCTGTTCGGCCAGTGGCTGGCCCACCTGCAACGAGAGGTCATAGCGTTCGGCCTGTGCGCCGAAGGCGCCGGCCATCCCGCAGCACGCGGTGTCGAGCACGCGCACCCGGTTGCCGGGGATAAGCTCGGCGGCCTGCCGCATCGGTGCGATGGGCGAGAGC
>CAYMLC010000478.1:0-2372 GCA_964390765.1 uncultured Nitrospirales bacterium | reverse complement strand
GCATGGCAGTGCACGTGCAGCGCCGTCTCGGTGACTGCCCGCGTGAGTGGCGGCGCCGCCGCGGCGTGTTGGGCAATGAAGTTATCGAATAGGACGGCGCGCTCGCGGAAGAGGGCCAGGGCGTCGAGGCCGTATTCGCGATAGTCTTCGGCCAGCATGGAAAAGCAGGACGGTTCGAGGCAGACGAGGGGCACGTCGTCCTGGGGCAGGGCGGCGGCATTGGCCGTGGCGAACGCGCGGGCCAGGTCGATGCGGCCGAGGCTGAAGGCTGGACGCCCGCAGCAGGTACGCTGTTGCACCAGGCGCACTTCGAAGCCCCACGCCTCGAGTACGGCGACGGCGGCACGGCCGATGTGCGGGTCGTGGTAGCGCGTAAAGCAATCGTCCCACAGATAGACGGGGCCCATGGGGGCCGCGTTAGCGGGTGTGTGCCGGGCGAACCAGCGGTCGAAGCGTTGTGTGGCGAAGCGCGGCAAGGGCCGCCGTGCACTGATGCCCGCGGTGCGTTCGAGCAGCGTGCGCAGCCAGCCCCATTCGAGGCTGGCATTGGCGAGGCGCGGGGTGAGCGTGCCCAGCGCGCCTAACCAGTCGACCCGGCTGAGCATGCGCGTACGCAGACTCAGGCCATGGCGCTGCTGGTGCGCGTGCAAGAGCTCACTCTTGAGCAGCGGCAGGTTCACGTTCGACGGGCACTCGACGCAGCACGCCTTACAGCTCAGGCAATGGCCCAGCGCCTCGTGCAGTGCGGGGTCGTCGAGCGCATGGCCGGGGTGCCCGGTGCGCCCTTCGAGTGCAGCCCGGATGGCGTTGGCACGGCCGCGTGTCGAGAGGGCCTCATCGCCCGTAACGATAAAGGTGGGGCACATCGTCGGCGTCAGCTTGCGGCATACGCCGTTGCCGTTGCACTGCTCGAGGTTGCCCAGGAAGCCTTCGTCCTTTTTCGCGAAACGCATCTGCGGGGTGAAGGGAAGCGGGATGGCGTTGCCGGCCCCCTGACGCAGGTTCGCGTCGATGCGCCACGTGTCGCCGCCGAAGATCTTGCCGGGGTTCATGCGGCCTTCGGGGTCGAACGCCTGCTTCACCGCGCGCATCACGTCGAACAGTTCGCCCAGATGCTCGGGCATGTATTCCGTCCGGGCAATGCCTACGCCGTGCTCAGCAGCGACGGCGCCCTGGAGGCTGCGCATCAGGTCGGAGACACCATCGGCCAGGTGACGCAACTTCTGAATGTCATCCGCATCATGCAGGTCGAGGATGGGCCGCACGTGCAGCAAGCCGCTGGCCGCGTGGCCGTAGAAGGAGGCCCGCACGCCCAACGGATCCATGATGGCGTGCAGCGCGTCGACATATTCCGGCAGGCGCGCGGGTGGTACCGCGGCGTCTTCAATGCCGGTGGCCGGTTTGGCCGCCCCCTTGCGCCCGGTCAAGATGGCGAGACCCGCCTTGCGCAGGTTCCACACGTGCGCCATTTCCTGCGGCGTTGTGCAGCGCAGCGTGCGCAGCCCGAGGTTCTTCGCCTCGAGCGCGGCCAGCTTGTCGTCGGCGTCGGCGTCGTAGAATTCGACCAGCAGCAGCGACACGCACGGGTGGGTGTCCAGACCGAGTACCTCGCGCGCTTCGGCGAAGGGCAGTTGGCCGCGGGTCTGCTCGAACAACACGTCGTCGATGTGCTCGATAGCGGCCGGGCGCAGGGGCAGCAGCTCGACCGTGGCCTGCATGGCCTCTTGCACCGACGCGAAGAAAATGACGCCCAGCGCCTTGCGCTGGGGCAGGGGCGAGAGTGTCACCTCGGCGCCGGTGATGAGGGCGAGGGTGCCTTCACTGCCGCCCAGCACGCGGGTCAGGTCGTGGCCATCGCGCAGGTAGCGGTCGATGCCATAGCCGGGCCAACGCTTGATGACGCCCGCGTGCAGCTGGGCGGCAATACGCTCGGTGTAGGGGTCGAGCAGCGCCGCGATGTCGCGCGCCAGGGTGCCCAGGTCGCCACCGTCGGCGGTCAGTCGTGCGGCGCGGCCATCGGCCAGCACCACATCGACCGCGCGCACGTGGTCGATGGTGACGCCGTAGTAGGGCACGCGCGCGCCGGAGCTGTTGTTGGCAATCATGCCACCGAGCGTGGCGCGCGAGGAGGTGGCCACGTCGGGTCCGAAGCACAGGCCCTGCTCTGCAGCGGCCCGATTTAGTTGGTCGAGCACGACGCCCGGTTCGACATACGCGGTCTGCGCGGCGCGGTCAATGCGGCGTATGGCGCGCTGGTGCCGTGCGCAATCGACCACCAGTCCACTGCCCAGTGCCGCACCGGCCAGGCCGGTGCCCGCGCCACGCGGTGTGACGGGCAACCCGCAGGCGGCAGCCAGCGCCACCACGTCAGC
>CAYMLC010000477.1:0-2748 GCA_964390765.1 uncultured Nitrospirales bacterium | reverse complement strand
CCCGCTTTCGGCTGCGTACCGCGGGCTGCGCTATCGCCGGGCGCGTCATCCGCGTCGTCGTTCGCCGCCTCCGCCGCCGCGTCTCGCCTCAGGGCGATATCGTCGAACCAGGCGGTGCCCGTGCCGCGCAGCACCGCGCGCACCGTCACGAAGTCCGTATCGCGCGGCACCTCCACCGTGGCCGATACGCGCTGCCAATCCTGCGTGCCGCGCACGGGCGTATCGTCTTGCGTGTTCACGCGCACCAATTCGCGCAGCGGCCGCCGCTGCCAGCACTGTACCCACAACATGGCGCCGGCGGTGGCGTCGCGCGTACGGATATAGCCGCGCACCTGCAGCGTCTCACCATCGAGCGCACGTGTGATGTTCTGGCTCCAGTTATTGAACGGCTCCTGCGCATAGGGCAGCGGCGTGTGCAGGCTCACGCAGCGGGGGCTCTCGTGACCGGGGCCATCGAGCCGGGCGTAGGCGCCCTCCTGGGGCGCTACATAGGCCGCCCAGCCATCGGGCGCGCCGGCGTAGGTGTCTTCGAAGCCGCCATTGTCGAGCAGGTCGGCCTGGGCACCCTGCGCCAGCAGGGCGCACATCAGCGCGGCCAACCTCGCCAGACCGGCCACGTTCGCCAGACCGGCCAACCTCGCCAGTCCGGCCATGCGCATCCGCCCAGCCCTACGCGTCCGCCAGACCACGCCCGCGCCTAGCGGTTGGCCATGCCCTGCATGCGCAGGCGCAGGTCCTTGGCACTGGTCGCGTTCAGCAGCGCGGTCTCCGCGGTAATCTTCTTCTCTTTCCATAGCTCGAACAGCGCCGTGTCGAAGGTCTGCATGCCGTACTGGTCGCGGCCCTCTTCAATCAACCGGGTAATGTCCTTGAAGCTCTTGCCCTGGTCGATGAAGTCGCGCACCGTGCGGTTGCCGATGAGAATCTCCGCGGCCACCGTGCGGCCCGCACCCTGGGCCAAGGGCACGATGCGCTGCGACACGATGCCGCGCAACACACTGGCCAACTGCTTGCGAATCTGAATCTGCTGGTGCGGCTCGAAGAAGTCGAGGATGCGGTTCAGCGTCTCGACGGCGTCGACGGTATGCAGCGTGCTGAACACCAGGTGGCCCGTCTCGGCCGAGGCCAGGGCCGTGCGCACCGTCTCGGCATCGCGCATCTCGCCGATCAGAATCACGTCGGGGTCCTGGCGCAGGGCGCCGCGCAGGGCATTGGCAAAGGACAAGGTGTCGTGGCCAATCTCGCGCTGCGTCACGATGGCCTGTTTATCCTGGTGCACAAACTCGAGCGGGTCTTCCACCGTAACGATATGTACGGGGCGCGACGTGTTGATCTCGTCGATGAGCGCGGCCAGCGTGGTGGATTTGCCCGAGCCGGTCGGGCCCGTCACCAGCACCAGCCCGTTCTTCAGGGGGCAGAGCTTGCGCAGAACCGACGGCAGATTCAGATCGTCGATGGTCTTAATCTGCAGCGGAATGAGGCGCATCACAATGCGCGTGTCGCCGTCGTCGCGGCACACGTTCACGCGGAACCGCGCGATGCCGTCGAGCATATAGCTGTTGTCCAGCTCCATCACCTTGCCGAATTTCGTGAGGTCCGTCGGCGAGGCGATCTGCTTGAGTAACAACTGGATTTCGTCTTCGGTCAACTCGCCTTCACCGTTGCGGCGCAGGTCGCCGTCGACCCGGTAGATGGGCGGGTTGCCGGTCTTCAGATGGATATCCGAAGCCTGCATGTCGAGCGCATTGCGCATGATGGCCTGGATGTCGGACGGCATATACGAGTACCCCCTCGGGGTGCTGCCCCGTCAAGAATATACCGCGCTTCCGCCGGTCTGACAAGACACGCGCAAACGGCGCACACCACGGTGCCCGCTCACGTGCGCCGCCGCTGGTGCCGCGTGCAGTAGCGCGTGGTGCGCCCGGCAACCTTCATCGCCGCCAGGGGCTGCGCGCATTGCGGACACAGGCCGTCGCCCTCGCGGTGCTGCAACAGGAAGTGTGGCGGCAATTGGCGATAGCGGCAGCGCACCGCCAGCGAGGCCTCGAACACGTCGCGCATCGCCTGGTACAGCACGCGGTATGTGGCCGGCCGCAGGCGGCCGGCGCGCGTCTCGGGGTGCAGCGCGGCCTGGTACAGCATCTCATCGGCGTAGAGGTTGCCCACCCCCGCGATGATGCGCTGGTTCAGCAGCAGCCCCTTCAACACGCCGGTGCGCCCGGCGAGCCGCGCGCGAAAGGCCGCGGCCGTGAAGTCGGGGGCCAGCGGGTCGGGCCCCCAGCCGCGGGCCGCCAGGAAGGTGGCGGGGTCGGCGCACCAGTGCGCCTCGCCAAACTTGCGCGGGTCGGTAAAGACGAAGGCCGCGCCGTTGGCGAAGTCGGCTTGCAGCCGCACATACTTGGGCGGGGCGGCGGCATCGCCGATGCAGTGCACGTTGCCCGTCATGCCGAAGTGCAGCACCAGCCAGTTGTCCGCGCCCGCGCGCAGGAAGAGCCACTTGCCGTGGCGGTGCGTCTGGTCGAAGGCGTGGCCGCGCAGCGTGCGGTCGAGGGCGCGCGCGGCGGTGGCGTCCATCAGCATGGCATCGGGCACGCGCACCCGTGCGATAGGGTGGCCCAGCGCGTGCCGATCCAGATAGCGGCGGCGCGTCTCGACTTCGGGCAGTTCCGGCATGCGCGGCAGTCTACGGTGCGGGCCGCGGGAAAGGAAGCGATTGACCACGCGCAGCACGAGAGGGCAGACGGCGGG
>CAYMLC010000476.1:0-2760 GCA_964390765.1 uncultured Nitrospirales bacterium | reverse complement strand
GGGCGCCCGTATCAGGGCGTGTTGCTGGTGGGCCTGGGGGCGCGCGACAAGGCCGATGCGGAGGCGGCGCGGCGCGCGGGCGGTGCCGCGGTATCGGCGCTGCATACGAACCGGGTGACCGACGCCTACCTCGATGTGTCGCATTTTCCGGAAGCCGAAAGCGCGGCTTTCGTCGAGGGCGTGGTGCTGGGCGGCTACGACTTCGACACCTACAAGAAGCCTTCGCCCGACGCCCCTGCGCCGGTGAAGCTCTCGAGCCTGACCGCGCTGGTGGGCGATGCCGCGGATGTGGGCGCGGCGCAGGCGGCATGCGAACGCGCGGCGCTTATCTGTGCCGCGGTCAATGGCGTGCGCCACCTGTGCAACACACCGGCCAACGAGATGACGCCGCGCGGCCTGGCCGAGTTCGCCACGGGCATCGCCGAAGAAACCGGCATCGACTGCGAGGTGCTGGAAGAAAAGCAGATGGCCAGCCTGGGCATGAACGCGCTGCTGGGTGTGTCGCTGGGCGCGGCCGAGCCACCGCGTCTCATCTTCTTGCGCTATACACACAATGCCAGCGCGCCGACGGTGGCGCTGGCGGGTAAGGGCGTGACCTTCGACACCGGGGGCATCAGCCTGAAGCCCGGTGAGGCGATGCACGAGATGAAGTTCGACATGTGCGGCGCGGCCGCCGTGTTGGGCGCGATGCTGGCGATTGGCCACCTGAAGCCGGCGGTCAATGTGGTCGGGGTGGTGCCTGCGGTCGAAAACAAGATCGGTCCGGCGGCGCAATTGCCGGGCGACATTGTGCGCGCCTACAACGGCACGACCATCGAGATTCTGAATACCGATGCAGAAGGCCGGCTGATTCTGGCCGATGCCATGGCCTATACCGTCGAGAAGTACAAGCCCGCCGCCATGCTCGACCTCGCGACGCTCACCGGCGCCTGTGTGGTGGCGCTGGGCCACTATGTGGCGGGCGCCTTCACCAATGACCGCGCGCTCATCGACGAGGTGGTGGCGGCGGGTGAATCGAGCGGGGACCGGGTGTGGCCTTTGCCGTTGTGGCCGGAGCACGAGAAGATGATCGACAGCCCGCACGCCGACATTGCGAACATTGGTCCGCGTGGCGACGCGGGCGCCATCACGGCGGCGGCCTTCCTGAAGCGCTTCGTGGGCGACACGCCCTGGGTGCACCTCGACATTGCGGGGACGGCGTGGGACGTGAAGGACATCCCCTATTACCACCCCAAGCACGCCACCGGCTTCGGCGTGCGCCTGCTGGTCGACTGGGTGCACCGGCGCGCGGGCGGCTGAGTTATGGCGGTGGCCACGGCACAGCGGCCGCGCGCGGCACTGCATACGCTGGGGTGCCGGCTCAACCAGTCGGAAACCAACCTGCTGGCGGAGAAGCTGACGGCGGCGGGCTATGCCTTGGTGCCGTTTGGCGCGCCCGCCGAGCTGGCCATCGTGAACACGTGCACGGTCACGCGCGAGGCCGACGCGAAATCGCGCAAGCTGGTGCGCCAGTTCATCCGGCAGAATCCCCACGCGTACACGGCGGTCATCGGCTGCTACGCACAGATTGGCGCCGAGGCGCTGGCCGACATTGAAGGCATCGACCTGATCGTCGGCAATCAGGAAAAACTGAATGTGCTCGACTATGTGGCGGCGGGCAAGAACGCCACGCCGCTCATCGTGCGCGACCGCTTCCTGCGCGACGACTTCACCATCGACTTTGCCGGCGAAGGCACACCGCTGACGACGCGCGCCAACCTGAAGGTGCAGGATGGCTGTGACTTCATGTGCAGCTTCTGCGTTATCCCGCGGGCACGCGGCCGGGCCCGCTCACGCGCACTGCCCAACCTGCTGGATGAAGCCCGCAGCCTGGTGCAGCGTGGCGCCCGCGAACTGGTGCTGACCGGCGTCAACATTGGCACCTACGCCTGGGAAGGCCATAACATTCTTCAAGTAGTCGAGGCGCTGGCGCAGGTCGAGGGCCTCGCGCGGATCCGCATCAGCAGCATCGAACCCACCACCATCCCCACGGCATTGTTCGATTGGATGGCCGACCCCGCGCACCCGCTGGTGCCGCACCTGCACATCCCCCTGCAGAGCGGCAGCGACCGCACGCTGTCGGCCATGCGCCGCCGCGACGACCGCGCCGCGTTCATCGCGTTTATCGAAGAGGCGGCCGCACGCGTGCCGGACCTGTGCATCGGTACCGACGTGCTGGTGGGCTTCCCCGGCGAGACCAAGGCCGACTTCAACGACACCGAGCGCCTGTTGCGCGAGGCCCCGGTGCACTACGCGCATGTGTTCAAGTACAGCGCGCGGCCAGGTACCGCGTCGACGCGCCTGGCGGACCCGGTGGCGCCCGGGGTGATGGCGGCGCGCAGCGCGCGGTTGCGCAAGCTGAGCGCGGAGAAGACCCAGGCCTTCCGCGCGCGGTTCATCGGGCGCGAGGTCGTGGTGCTGATCGAGCGCGCCCAGAACGGCCACTGGTGTGGGCACACGGCGAACTACATTCCGGTGGCGATGCCGGGCAGTGCCAACTTGCGCAACACCCTGCAGACGGTGCGCCTGACGCGGGTGGGGCCGGAGTACGCCTACAGCACGTGACGTGCGGCGCGCATTCGTTGTAGGCTGGCGGCATGGCTATCGCACCACCCAATACCGAGGCCCTGGCCCGCAAGGAAGCGGGACTGCGCCAGTTGATCTCCGAATACGGACCCATGGCCATCGCCTACTCCGGCGGCGGCGTAAAATACGCGGAGT
>CAYMLC010000475.1:0-2765 GCA_964390765.1 uncultured Nitrospirales bacterium | reverse complement strand
CCCTGAACGGCGCCACCGCGCACTAGCACCCCGCCGGCCGCTTGTCCCACCATCCGTCCGATGCTGCAAGCACGGGAGGACCGTATGGACATCGCCGAACGCACGCAAAGCATCGAGACCCTGCCGGTGGAATTGAACGCCTGGTGGCAGGCCGCCGGGGTGCCGCTCGCACGGGCCGCGGTCGCGGCGGCATTCATCTTCGCGTTGTAATTCGCGCTGAGCCGTGTGCTGGGGCGCGTGCAGCGGCGCGGCTATCTGCTGCCGCACACCGTGATCACGTTGCGCCGTATCGCGCGCTGGACCGCCTTGGCCATCGTCGCCCTCGTCGTCCTGCAGCGCTTCGGTGTGCTCGAAAACTTCTGGGCCGTGGTTACCGCGGGCATCGCGCTGATTGGGGTGGGCTTCATTGCCCTGTGGAGCGTGCTCAGCAATGTGCTCTGTTCGCTGGTGCTGATGATAACGAACCCCTTTCGCGCGGGCGACCGCATCGAATTGACGGCCCACCAGCTGCGCGGGCGGGTCGCCAACTTCAACCTGATCTTTACCACCCTGGAAGACGAAGAGGGCGCCCGTGTGCTCTTTCCAAACAACCTGGTGTTTCAGTCGCCGGTGCGGGTGTGGGAAGCCGAGACTTCGGTGGCGTTGAACGAGCAGCTGTATCGCGAAGGCGATGCGCCCGATGAACCCGCCCGCGATGAGCGCAGCGTCTAACCGAAACATGACACAGCAGGCGCACGCTATCTTGCCAGTGCGTTGACCGTGCCGGAGTATCCACCCTGCCAGAGTTTCCACCCTCCCGGAGTATCGACCATGCATTACCGTACCGCGCTTGTGCTCTTCCTCTCGTTATTTGTTGCGGCCCCGCCGGCGCAGGCCGCGCGCAGCGACATCGGCTATCCGCGGCTGATGCAGGGCCCGATGGTGGGTGCGGTAGCGCCGGACAGCATCGCGCTGTGGGTGCGCGCCAGTGGCGACTTTGACGTGTGGGTGGAGTACGGCGAGACGCCGGACTTTACCGGCGCCCGCACCACGGACAAGCAGCGCGCGCAGAAGGCCAACGACTATTGCCTGACCTTCAGGCTGACCGGGCTGGCGCCGTCGACGCGTTACTACTACCGGGTCTACGTGCACGACGGGCTGGCGCACGGCACGGGCAACCAACCGCCGGCACATTCGCGCACGGCGCCGCCGGCCGACTTCGACGGGCGCCTGCGCGTGATGTTCGGCTCGTGTGCGCGCTACCTCGAAGATCCGGACCAGCCGATCTGGGACGTGGTCGAGCGGATGGCGCCGGACCTCTTCCTGTGGCTGGGCGACAACATCTACGGCGACAGCCTGGACCCGGACATCCTGGCCGAAGAATGGCGGCGCCAGCGCGATGTGCCGCGCTTGCAGCCGGTGCTGCGTACGGTGCCCCACCTCGCCATCTGGGACGACCACGATTTCGGATTGAACGACCACGACCGCACGAACCCGATCAAGGAGGACGCACTGGCGATCTTCCAGCGCTATTGGGCGAACCCGGGCGCGGGCACCGCCGATACGCCGGGTGTCTTCTTCAACTACCGCTTTGGCCCCATCGAATTCTTCATGCTCGACGGGCGCTACCACCGCGACCCGGTGAGCGCGCCCACCGGCCCCGAAAAGACCATGTTGGGCGCCGGGCAATTGCAGTGGCTGCTCGACGGCCTGTCGGCGAGCGATGCGACCTTCAAGGTGATCGCGAGCGGAGTCGGCTGGACAAAGGGGCAGCCGGTCGGCGGCGACGCGTGGAGTTCGTATCTGCATGAGCGCGCGAAGATCTTCGAGCACATTCGCGATGCGGGCATCGAGGGGGTCTTCTTCCTGAGCGGCGACACGCACGTGGCCGAGATGAACTGCATTCCCTTCAGCGAGCACGACGGCTATGACTACTACGAACTGGTCAGCTCGCCCCTGGCGCAGCGGCCGACGCAAGAGGCCATTGCCCTGCGGCCCGAGCGCAGGGTGCGGCGTACCTTTGTGACGGCGCCAAACGCGGGCGTACTCGACTTCGACTTCACGGCCGACGTGCCCACGGTGACGCTGAATACCGTGACCATTTATGGCAGCTATGCCTGGCCGGGGGTCACGCTGGCCGCCGATGAACTGGTGAACGGCGTGCAAAGCTATACGGAGAAGCAGAACCGCGATGCGAAGATGTGGGACGCCTTCGCGCAGGGCGGCGTGATGCGCGTGGTTCGCGAGGGGTACTACCCCTGAGCGGTGTCGGCGTGCGGGTTAACGCGGGCGTGCGCCCGAGCGCCGGCCCAACACCAACAGGCCAATCAAGACACTGCCCACGACGATAGTCGCGCCATGCGCTGGCGCAGCCGGGGGCGACGCTTCGCTGGCGCCGCAGTCGTTGCGCGCCACCACGCGATAGGCCGGCGTTGTGCGCGGAGCAAAGCAACCGCGCGACGGTGCAGCCGCTACAAACCGCGTGTCCGAAGTCGTGCCGGCCAGGGTGTGTGTGCCGGTGTCGATCAAGATGTCGTAAGCCGTGGCGCCGGGCACCGCGTTCCATTCGATCAAGACGCCTGCGCTGGTGGGCGTGGCGCGCACGTTGGCCGGTGTGGCCGGCACGACGCATCCGGCCTGCACCACCTCGACTTCTGGCGTCGCTCGCGTGGCGCCGGGCGCGCTGATCGCGATGCGCCCTACGCGTGAGCGGGGGGCATCGTTCGCCTCGATGTCGAGCTGGAGCGTGGCGTTGCCCGTACCCGTTGCGCCGTCCGTAATACGGA
>CAYMLC010000474.1:0-2772 GCA_964390765.1 uncultured Nitrospirales bacterium | reverse complement strand
ATCGTGGACTACATTCTGGCGCAGCGGCCGAATGTACGCGTGGTGATCGCCAGCTACGACTACCTGAACTTCTTCGAATCGGTGGCGAATAACCCGGCCGCCCAGGTGAGCTGGGCGATTCTGGGGCTGCCGAACGCGCGCCAGTTGAACGACGGCCTCGTCGGCCTCAGCCGCGCGCAACAGGCGGTCGCCACACGTACCGCACGCGTCGAATTCGTCTTGAATCTGGGCCTGATGCAATGGGTCTACGGCTACCCGGCGTTCAGCGTGCCCGCCAACACCGTGCCCTACCCCGGCCACGCGCCCAATTACGAGCCCTTTGCCGGCGGCCTGATTGACCTGCCCAGCCCACCGGCGGCGATGGACAATCCCGGCGGCCTGATCGACCCCATCCACCTCAGCTTTGACGGCTACTACTACTACGCCTTCAACGCCGTTGCGCAGTACTACGCGCCGTGGCTGCAGGCGAGCCTGCCCGCCAAGGCGACCAACCCCAGCCCGGCCGATGGCGCCGGCGGCATCAGCCGTACGCCGGCCCTCGCGTGGGATGCCGGCGCCGGTGCGACGTCGCACAACGTCTACTTCGGTGCCAACGGCAACCTCAGCTTCCGCGCGAATGTCGTCGGGACCAGCTTCGTGCCGGGCGGGCTGAACTACAATACCCGCTACGCCTGGCGCGTCGACACCGTGAATGGCGCGGGCCAGGTGACCACCGGCGACGTGTGGAGCTTTACCGTGCGCGCCCAGCCGAAGAGCGGCTGTGGCACGGCGCCCGCAGCGGGTACGCCCGTGGCCATGAATGCGCAGAATGCACTGTTGCCGCTCGTGCCGATGGTGCTGGCCCTGCTGGTCTGGGGCGTGATGCGCCGCCGCGAGACCAGCTAGACCCGGCCTGCTGGAGCTGTCCATTCCGCCCGCCGCCGCAGCGAATGCGCCAACGGGCTTCGATTTGCAGGGGCGCTGGGGGCAAGGCGGGAGGAAGCCTTACCCCCACGCTCGTCATACCTGCGAAGGCAGGTATCTCGCTTGAGCCGGGCGCTGGAGGTGGGGGGGTAGCGCCAGGTGTTTTGTTGGGTTCCCTCGGCCGTTCTTTTTGCTGGGGCGTAGTCGGTTTCCCGGTCAGAGCCGCCGGCTAGAAATGGTCGAGATTCCTGCTTTCGCAGGAATGACGAATGGAGGGGGCAGGTATCTCGCTTGAGACCGGCGCTGGAGGTGCGGGGGTGAAGCCATACCCCCACGCTCGTCATACCTGCGAAAGCAGGTATCTCGCTTGAGACCGGCGCTGGACGTGTGGGGGGGAGAAGCCTGGCGTCTCGTCGGTTGCTCTACGGCTGGGTCGGTGCGGTCGCCTCCGCTTCCGGCGTGTCTCCGCCGTCTGCGGTCGCCTCTGTTTCCTGTGCGTTTCCGCCGTCTGCGGTCGCCTCTGCTGCCGGCGCGTCGTCGGCATCGTCTCCGCCTTCCGGCGCGGGTGGTGCATCGGCATCGGGCGCCGCCTCGGCGTTTTCGAAGGCGGGGTTGGGTGGTGCGTCGTCGGGTATCTGCTCGATGGCGACGTGGCCAATCAGCGGGATGATGCGCGACTGCGCAAACAAATCGCCCTCCGCCAGCTTGATGTGCGTCGCATCGACCAAGGGCTGGTTGAAGGTGGGGTCAACGTCGACCCATTGCCCGATCCACACCTTGGCCCACTGGTGGAAGTAGAAGCCGGGCTCGCCTTCGTCGACGTAAATCAGCCCGGCCACTTCGCGTGCGGGCAGGCCCAGTGCGCGGGCGAGGCCGATGAACAGGATGCTGTGTTCGGTGCAGTCGCCCTCACGCGATTCCAGCACTTCCAGCGCATTGGTCAGCCGTGCGCTGTAGCTGTTGCGCACGTTATTGGCCACCCATTCACACAGCTTCTGGGTGATTTCCCAGGTGTCGGTGGTGTCGCCCACGATTGCGCGCGCCTGCTCGATCAGCGGTTGGGCATCGCTCTGCACGTAGGGGGTCGGCTCGAGCCAGGGCGTCACGTCGGCCTCGGTGATGGGCAGGTGAGCGGGCTCGAAATTTTCGAGTGAGACCCGCTGGGCGGTAAAGCGGAAATGCTCGCCCGCCGCCTGCAACTGCTGGCGGTTGTCATTGAACAGGTGGTCGCCAGTCAACGGGCCACGCAGGATCAGGCGCAACTCGTCGCGCGTGCGCGCATCGGGAATCGGGGCATCCAGCAGCGCCGCGTTCGAGACGATGGTGTCGTTGCTGTAGCTTACGTCCTTCGCCACTTCCTCGGGCTCGAGGCGCATGGTCAGCATGCCGGCCACCTCGTCTTCGAGCACCGTGCCCTCGCCTGTCACCACGGCGCGCGTCTCGATGTTGAGCGCGTCGAGCCGTGTACGGATGGTGTAGACCGGCGTCTCGACGCCATCGAGCACCCGCGTTTCGCGCGCCACGACTTCGCTCGTGCCGCGCAGCTCGGTCATCATCAGCGGCTCGAACAGCGAGAAGCCCAGCGTGTCGCCCACCGCCGGTGCCTGCCGTACCCAGTGCGCGTGTTTCAGTGCGTCTTGCAGCGTCTCTTCGGGGCGTGGCAGGCGCTCTTCCGAGGGCTGGCCCGCCACTTCGCGCCACAGGATCAAGGCGCCGCCATCGACGGTACCGGCGAAGGTGCTGGGTCCCGAGGGGTCGACGACGGTCTGCTCGATGGCCACCAGCTGCCCCGCCTCGTCGTAGGTGCGCGCGGTCACGGTCTCCATCGACTGGGGCACGCCGGCCATCACCACGCGGAATTGCGCATCC
>CAYMLC010000473.1:1878-2787 GCA_964390765.1 uncultured Nitrospirales bacterium | reverse complement strand
ATCTTCGGAAAGATCACCAGACTTTGTGAAGGAATTAACAACTCATGACACTAGCTTTACGCGTCTGCGGCGCAGCGCTATCCTTGTAGCTCTGTTCATGGCGGCATAGGGCAACCGGGAGGCGCAGCATGCGTGAAGAACCACAGCAACCAAACCACCTGAGCCGGCGCGAGTTCGTGGGCGCGGCGGGCGTGGCCACGGCGGCCGGCGTCCTGATCGGCACGTCAAAGACCGGTTGGGCCGGCGCCAACGAACGTATCCACGTGGCGCAGCTGGGCATTCGCGGCCAGGGCCGCGGCCATATTCGCAGCTTCAACGCACTCGAAAACGTGGAAGTCACCACACTGTGCGACGTCGACGAGAATCTCTTCGCCGAACGGGTGAAGGCGTTCTACACCGAGGAAGGCCTGCCCGCGCCCAAGCTCGAGACCGACATGCGGCGCGTCTTCGAAGACCCCGAGATCGACGCTGTGTCCATTGCCACGCCCAACCACTGGCATTCGCTGGCGGCCATCTGGGCGTGCATGGCCGGCAAGGACGTCTACGTCGAGAAGCCGTGCAGCCACAACGTCTTCGAAGGCCGGCAGCTCGTCAACGCGCAGCGCAAGTACAACCGCATCGTGCAGCACGGCACCCAGATTCGCTCGAACCCGGGCATCCAGGAAGCCATCCAGCACCTGCGCGATGGCACCATCGGCGAGGTGTACATGGCGCGTGGACTCTGCTACCGCTGGCGCGACAGCATCGGCGTCGAGGAAGACCGGCCCGTGCCCGAAGGCGTGGACTACGACCTGTGGCTGGGCCCCGCGCCCGAGCGCCCCTTCAACCCGAACCGCTTCCACTACAACTGGCATTACCACTGGGACTATGGCAACGGCGACATCGGCAACCAGGGCGTCCACCAGATGG
>CAYMLC010000473.1:0-1868 GCA_964390765.1 uncultured Nitrospirales bacterium | reverse complement strand
CCGGACGAACCGGTGCCGGATGGCGTGCATTATGATTTGTGGATTGGACCGGCGCCGAAAAAACCGTTTTCGCAAAATCGCTTTCATTACAACTGGCACTGGAATTGGGATTACGGCAACGGCGACATGGGCAATCAAGGCGTGCACGAAATGGACATTGCGCGCTGGGGCCTCGACGTGACCTGGCCGACCCAGGTCACCTCGATGGCCGGCATGTTCCTGTTCGACGACCAGAAGGAAGTGCCGAACGTCATCAACACCTCGTTCATGTTCCCCGACGCCGGCGAGCGCGGGCGCATGCTCGTGTTCGACACGCGCCCCTGGATCACCAACGACGAGAAGGGCGCGGGCGTGGGCGTGCTGTTCTACGGGTCGAAGGGCTACATGGTCATCGACTCGTACACCCGCTACCGCATCTACCTTGGCCGCGAAGAAAAGCCGGGCCCGCGCCGCGACGACGGTGGCGACCACTACGCGAATTTCATTGCGGCCATGCGCGCGCGCAAGCAGGAGCTGTTGAACGCGCCCATTGAAGAGGGGCACTACAGCTCGGGCCTCTGCCATATCGGGCTGATCAGCGCGAAGCTGGGCCGCTCGCTCAATTTCGACCCCGCCATCGAAGACTTCGTGGGCGACGCCGAGGCCAGCGCCATGCTGACCCGCGCCTACCGCGACCCCTACACGGTGCCCGAAATCGCGTAAGTTTCGAAGGCACGCCAGCTTGCGGCGCGTGGGCATTGGCCTGCGCGCCGCTTTTTGCTACGATAAAGGTGCGCCACAGGTGTAGCTGTGCCGCGCCTACCTACGCATTGCACAAGGATTTATCGCGCGGGCCCGGGAACTTTCCCCCAAAGCGGGGGATAGCATCTCCGTCACCCGGGTCGCGGAAGGGGTAACCAGAACCATGGCACAACGGCCGGCCAATGTCGTCCCGCTGCAACGGCGCCAGGCGCCGCTGCGGGTCGTGCCCGAACAGGGCACCCCCCACAGCGAATGGGACAACGAGTCGCTGATGCTGGCCCACGGCCAGGGTGACGAGACGGCATTTGAAGAACTGGTGAACCGGCACGAACGCGGTGTGCTGAACTACATGTTCCGCATGGTGCAGAACCGGCACGTGGCGGAGGAGTTGGCGCAGGAGGTGTTCATTGCGCTGGTGCGCAATGGCGGGCGCTATCAGCCCACGGCCAAGTTCACGACGTATCTGTACACCATCGCATCGAACATCGTCTCGAAGGAATGGGCGCGGCAGAAGCGGCGCCCGCGTTTTATGAGCCTGCAGTTCTGGCAACGCGGCGAAGACGATGCGTTCGGCGTGATCGATACCGCGAGCGACGAGCGCGCGAACGTGCTGACGAAGTATACCGGCGGCGAGATTTCAGAAGCGGTGAACGCCGCCCTGAAGCATCTGCCGGACCACCAGCGTGAAGCGTTCGTACTGCGGCGCTTCCAGGACTTGTCGTACGAAGAAATCGCCGACGTGACCGACGTGCCGGTAGGCACCGTGAAGTCGCGTGTGGTGCGTGCGGAACGGGCACTGCGGCCCCACTTGGAACGGTTCCGCGAGTACATGTAGCGCGGTGGCGGCACGGGCCGTCCCCCGAGACGGACAACGGCAAACAGACGAAGGCGCATCGGCCCACACATGTCGAGGCAACTGAATAAGCGCGACCTCCTGCGCTACGCCGAGGCGACGCTCGACCAGAGCGAGCCGGTACCGGCAGACCTTGCGGCGGCGGTTTCCGCTTCGCCCGAGGCGCAGGAAGAAGTGCGCGCCATCCGCCGCACGCTCGAGGTGGTGGCGGAAGTGCCCGCGCTCGAGCCACGCGCCCAGAGCCGCCAGCGCCTCATGATGGCCGCGCGCCGCG
>CAYMLC010000472.1:1921-2793 GCA_964390765.1 uncultured Nitrospirales bacterium | reverse complement strand
GTTCAGCGGCATCGACCTGACGCCCTACGACGCGGCCCGCGCGGCCCGTGCGGCGACCCGTGCGGCCCTGGGCTTGCCGGGCGACGCCTTCGTGGTGGGTGGCGTGGGGCGGCTCGAGCCGGTGAAGGGTTTCATCCATCTGGTCGATGCGGCGCGCCATTTGCTCGAGACCGGTGCCGACTTGTATTTCGTGCATGCGGGCGTCGGTTCGCAGGCGCAGCTGCTGCACGAGGCGTCGCGGCCTTTGGGCGCGCGCTTTCGCTGGCTGGGCCACCGCGACGACGTGCCTAATCTGATGGCGGCCTTCGATGTGCTGGTGGTGCCTTCGGAGAACGAGGGGATGGGGCGCGTGGTGCTCGAAGCCGGGGCGGCCGGCGTCGCGAGTGTGGCGGCGCGCACGGGCGGCCTGCCCGATGTGGTCGACGATGGGCGCACCGGGCTGCTGGTGCCGCCGCGCGCGCCATCGGCCATAGCGGCGGCACTGCGGCGGTTGTTGGCCGAACGGGCCTGGTGCCAGGCACTGGGCACGGCTGCGCGCGAGAAGGTGGTGCCGCACTATGGTCTGACGCGTATGGTGCGCGCGATTGAGGAACTGTACGAGGAACTGCTCGATGGATGACCCACGCAAGGTGGCCGACGACTTCCTGGCGCAGCAGCGCCTGCTGGTGATCTCGCCCCACGCCGACGACGAGAGCTTCGGCTGTGCGGGCACCATGGCGCGCATGAAGGCGCTGGGGGGCGAGGTGTACGTAATCTGTTGCAGCGTGGGCACGCTTAAGCACTACGACGGCGCGACCACGCCCGTGGCGGGCGACACGCGCATGGAGGAGTTTCAGGCGGTGATGGATTACCTGCAGGTGGACGACTACGAG
>CAYMLC010000472.1:0-1911 GCA_964390765.1 uncultured Nitrospirales bacterium | reverse complement strand
GCCGATTCGCACCTGCGCCTCGACGCCATGCCCCGGCGCGACCTCATCTCGCTGTTCGAACGCGACGCGCGCCTGTCGCTCGACAAGTTGAAGCCGACGATGCTGGCCATTCCGGTGTCCTCGTACAACCAGGATCACGAGGCGGTGTTCCGCGCGGTGTTTACGGCGGCGCGTCCGGGCGTGCCGGAGCTGAAGCCAATGCAGCCGCTGGTGCTGGGCTACAACAACACCTCGCTGTTCTGGAGTCTCGAGCGCGAGAAGTTTCACCCGAATTTCTACGTCGACATCTCGGATTACCTCGAGCAGAAGCTGCACGCGCTGTCGCTGCACCGCTCGCAGATGCGCGACGCCATCCACCACTCGAGTCTGCAGAACGTGGAGTACACGGCACGGCTGCGCGGCTCCGAGATTTCCGTGGCCGCGGCCGAGGGATATATGCTCTTTCGCCAGGTGCTGTGAGTGTGCGGGCCCGGGCGGCCGGGCGGGGGTGCGTCGATGCTTTACCTCTTTATTGTGCTGGGGCTGTTGCCGGCGGCCCTCTGTTTCGTGGGGGCGTTGCTGCGGCTCAGGCGCGCGCGCCATCGCACCTGGCGCTTCGAGCTGATTGGCGCGTCGTTTATGCTGGTGGCCGTGTTCAGCCGATGGCTGGTGACCGACCCCAACTTCGGCCTCGACCCGTACGAGTTGTCCGACTACACTTACACCTTCAAGCGTGCCGAAGGCGGCACCTTCTTCATTGGCCTGCTCATCTTCGGGTGCGGCTTCTTTCTCGAGCGGCGCCCCGGCCCGGAACTGCAGCCCTGGCCATGGCTTGCGCGGGTTATCGGTTGGGCCGCTATACTTCTGTTCGGGTCGCTGGCACTGGTTGCGCAACTGTACATCAGCCTGCCCTGGCTCGATTTGCCGTGGGGTATCGGGCGCTACCTGTTCATGCTGGGCCTGTTGCCCTTTGCCGCCACCTACCTGTGGCGTGCGCGGCGCGACAACCGGCCACCCCCACAACACACCGTAGACCTGCCCCCAGCGAAGGAAGCCTGAGCCCGTGCCGTACATCGAAGACAACCAACACAAGCTGCTGGTCGGCATGCCGGCGGGCTCGCTGGCCGACCCCAACCGCGGTGGCAACCTGGTGACCCTGCTTAAGACGGCAGGCTTTCCCACCAAGGGCTACGACCAGGGCGGGCCCACCAGCTTCCCGCTGAACACCGTGCTGATCGGCCGCGACGGGCGCCCGCAGGAGTTCGGGGCGCAGCTGGCCTTTGGCGAGCTGGACGTGGCGATTGCGGGCGACGACTGGATCATCGAACGGGTGCTCGAATACCGCTACGCCTACGACATCGACATCACGCTGCATAAGGTCTTGAGCATGCGGCGCGGCTCGGTGCGCATCGTCAGCATTGTGCGCCCGCTGCCCGAGGGCCAGACCTTCGACGACTGGCTGCGCGCGCTGCTGCACGAGAAGCCGCTGGTCACGATGGTGGCCGAGATGCCGTATCTGGCGCTGCAGTGGTTTCATGAAAAGCTGGACGTGTTGGGCTTCGGCGACAGCCACCGCGCGTGGTCGGTACAGAACTACAAGACGCCGCCGCGCATCGAAAGCGGCATCGTGATCTACGAGGCGTGGGGCAAGACCGAGGCGAAGGTGAAGAGTGGCGCGGTGGATTTCGGCATCGAGATCACACAGAGCGGCAGCGCGATTCGCAACTATGGCCTGCAGATTGGCGAAGACGTGATGCGCTCGGAGACCGGCGTGTGGGCCGACCCGCGCATCAAGGACCAACCATTCAAATATGAAATCGCCCGCATGTTCCTGCTCAACCTGTATGGGGCGATCTTTGCCGAGAACAAGGTGCTGCTGTTGTTCAACGCGCACAAGGAAAACGTGCCCGCCATACTCGAGAACCTGAGCAT
>CAYMLC010000471.1:0-2806 GCA_964390765.1 uncultured Nitrospirales bacterium | reverse complement strand
GTTCGCGCCGCCGACCGTGCGTGTCAGGCTCAGACACTCGACGCCGAGACCTTCGCCCATGTCGCGGCGTACTACGCGCAGCCCGCCGTCGTTCTGCGGTTCCAGCCGCAGGACCGTCGCGCCAATCGTCACCGCGTCGGCCGGCTCGAGTAGCGTGCGGTTCACACTGCGCCCGTTCACCCAGGTGCCATTCAGGCTGCGCTCGTCGCGCACTTCCACCTTGCCGTTTTTCGCGCGCAGGGTGGCGTGGTGGCTCGAGACCGTCGATTCGAAGGCGAGCGCCACATCGTTCTGCGGCGCGCGGCCAATGGTCCACGCGTCCTTGGGCGGCAGCACGGTTTCCCAGGGGCGGTTGCGGCCGGTCTCGCGCTGAAAGCGCAGGTGCACCACGCGGTCGCTGCCGAGGCCTATCAGGTCGCCATCGTGCAGCACGTGCTCCGTCACGCGCTTCCGGTTGACGAACGTGCCGTTCTTCGACCCCTCGTCGCGCAAGAGGAAACGCTGGCCGGCGCCCGGAAAGATCCGCAGGTGCTGGCGCGAGACCGTGGCGCCCGATACGACCACGGCGCACGAGTCGGCGTCGCGGCCCACGCTCAGCGCCTCGGCCGACAGCACATATTCGCGGTGGGCCACGGCCGGGCTCAGCGCCGTGAGAAAGCCACAGGGCGCGGCCAGGGTTTCGCCGCCCTCAGGCGGTGGCGTGATTGGCCGGGTTTCGCTGCTCACCAGCCCCCCTCGTAGACGTGGCGCCCGCCGCTGTCACACGGCAGGCGCCGCAACGCAATTACGGTCGAAGTGCGGACGGCTAGTTCTCGGCGCCGGGCGCCGCGGTCGGTGCGACCCCCGGTGCGAAGGGGCTGACCGGCAGATAGGGGTCGCCGCCATCGAGCGCCTGCAACATGCCGTCAAGCTCGCGCTGCATGGCAATGATCTCGTCAATCGGCGGCGGGTTCACCGCTTCAAAGTCGGCGCCCTGGTAGACGATCTTGCCGCTGTTCGACGGATACTCGACGCCCACCTTCAGCGGGTGGGCCTGGCCATCGACCGGCTGATAGGCCCGGAACGTCAGCACATAGTCGCTCTGCTGAATGTTCTGAATCTCTTCGACCACACGCGTCATGTAGCCGACCGATTCGTCGATCGGGAAGTAGATGCCGAACGAATTCTTCGAGAGCGCCTGCAAGTTGAGCAGGTGCTCCCGCTCGACGCGCGTGTAGGCCAGCGAATAGATCGGCACCGGGTTGTCCAGTTCCGTGATGCGGTTCATCAGTTCGCCGCGCGACAGGGCACTGCCCTCGTCCTTGCCGTCGCTGAACACGATGATCGAGGTGCTGATGATGTACTCCGCGTCCGTGCTGCGAATGCCTCCCTGCGACACCAGCGCCGACATCTGCATCGCCGCGCCGATGCCATCGTACAGCCGCGTCGTGTTGCCGTCGGCCCGCAGGTCGGCCATGCGGCGCACCAGCGTGGCGGGGTCGCGCTCGAACGACGACACCACCTCGTAGCCGGCGTCGGTATCACGTACCGCGATGATGGCCACCTGGTCCTGCGGCCGCTTGCCCTCGACGTAGCGGGCGGCCGCGTCGAGCGCCGCCTCAAACGGCTCGTCCTGCATGGTCTTGCTGCAGTCGATGATGAAGATGGCGCGCACCGCTTCTTCCCGTGTGCGAATGTCTTGAATCATGTACTGGCGCTTGGCCGGATCGTACGAACGGCCCTTCACCATCAGCCCGATGTTGCGCTCGTTCAGGTTGATCAGCGGGCGCATGTTCTGGTCGAAGGTGCGGAAATAGACCTGTACAAAAGGGTACAGACCCGATTCTACCTGGAAGATGCGCATGCCATAGCTGTCGAGATTGGGTGTTGGCGGCAATTGTGCGCTGGCACTCGTGCCCCACAGCAGCATCGTGGCCAGACCAGCGAACACAGCAGTCCCTATGCGTTTCATGTAGAACCCCTCCGCGTTAGGTTGTTGCCCTGGGTAGCTCCCACGCTTTATAGCACCAGATACGCCAACCGGCAAGTGAAGTCTTAGTTGACAGGGCCCCGCCTGGCATAGCACAGTGCAGGCGGGCAACGGAGTTCCCTGGCATGCAGCACATCGACACCAGCAGCCGCACGGAACAACGCAAGTTTGGCCTGGTCATGGGGGCGGCCGTGGCCGTGCTCGGCACCGTGCACTGGTGGTGGCATGGGTTCGCGGGGTTCCCCACCGTGTGGTACAGCGTGGCGGCGGCGCTGGCGGTGCTGGGCCTGGTCTTGCCGCGCGTGCTGCAGCCCTTTTTCGTCGGATGGCTCAAGTTTGCCGTGGTGGTGAACTTCATCATGACGCGGCTGCTTCTCGCCCTCGCGTTCTACCTGCTCTTCACCCCCACCGCGCTCATCCTGCGCGTTCGCGGCCACGACCCGCTCAAGCGTGCGTGGCTGCCCGATGCCGACACCTATTGGGAGCCGGCCGAGGAACAGCCCGCCGACTTCGAGCGCTACCGCAACATGTACTAGCAGCCCGTGGCCAGGCCACGCCGCGCCGCGATATTGACGGGCGGGCTGCCGCGCGATAGGCTTCCGCCATCCCAACGGCTTCGTGGGCAGGGTAAAGAAGTATGCAACTCGTCGGTGAAATCTGGGGCTTTCTCAAGGTCCGCAAAAAATTCTGGCTCGCGCCCATTCTGCTCGCGCTTATGCTGCTGGCGCTCCTGTTTGTCGGTGCCACCAAGGCCACCATTCTCTCGCCCTTCATCTACATGTTCTAGTGTCATGCGTGCGAAGTTCGAGTGAGAAGTGTCAGCGTTTGTTATCCTGT
>CAYMLC010000470.1:0-2818 GCA_964390765.1 uncultured Nitrospirales bacterium | reverse complement strand
GGTGCCGCTGCTGCTGGCCCTGCATCAGTTCACCGACACGGCCCAGGGCATGCGCAAGCTGAGCGGCTTCGACGCCCTCGCCGACGCAGAGGGCTTTATCGTGGCCTATCCGCAAGGCATCCGCCGCGGCTGGAACAGCGGCCCCGGCGGCACGCCCGACGATGTCGCGTTCCTCGAGGCGCTGGCCGCACAACTGCAGGAGCGCTACCCCATCGACCCCGACCGCATCTACGCGACGGGTCTTTCGGCGGGCGGCATGATGAGCCAGTGGCTGGCGTGCGAGTCGGATCTGCTGGCGGCCATTGCGCCCGTGGCCGGCACGCTGCCCACGCCCTCGGCCGATGCCTGCGCCCGCACGCGGCCCGTGCCCGCGCTGTTCATCCACGGCACCAAGGATTCGATCGTCCCGTTCGGGGGCGGCAACGCGGGGCCGGCCGACGGCTTTCGCCCGGCCGAGGAAAACGCGCGGCTGTGGGCGGCGGCCAACGGCTGCGGCACCGCGTTTGAAGAAGAACAGCTTGAAGAGACCGCGCCCGACGACGGGACCACGGTGGACCGTATCACCTACGGCGGCTGTCCCGATGCGGGGCCGGTCATCTTCTACCGCATCGAGGGGGGCGGCCACACGTGGCCCGGCCGCAAGAACTTCTACCCGCGCTTCATCGTGGGGCCCACCAGCGAAGAGCTCGACGCCAGCCGCGTTATCTGGGACTTTCTCAGCGCGCAGCGGCGCAGCGCTGGCTAGGCGTTTGCCCGCGCGGCCTGCCGGGCCTCCATCATGCGGATGAAGTCGTCGAACAGATAGCGGCTGTCGTGCGGGCCGGGCGATGCCTCGGGGTGATACTGCACGCTGAAGACGGGCAGTTCATTGTGGCGCAGCCCGCTGCACGTCTGGTCGTTCAGGTGCGTATGCGTGACTGTCACATGCTGCGGGTCCAGCGACTCGGGGTCGACGGCGAAGCCATGGTTCTGCGACGTGATCTCGACGCGGCCCGTGGCATGGTTCAAGACCGGCTGATTCGCACCGCGATGGCCGAACTTCAGCTTGAACGTCTTCGCGCCCAGCGCATGCGCCACCACCTGGTGCCCCAAACAGATGCCGAAGGTCGGCAGTTGCGCATTGATCAGCGCGGCCACGGTCGGGTGGATATAGGGCAGCGCGGCGGGGTCGCCCGGGCCATTGGAGAGGAACACGCCGTCCGGCTCGAGGGCGCGAATCTGCTCGGCGGTATAGGTAGACGGCACGACGATCACATCGCAGTGGCGCTCGCGCAGCAGGCGCAGAATGTTGTGCTTGATGCCGAAGTCGAACGCCACCACCCGGTAGCGCGGTTTCTCGGGGTCGTCCCAGTCATACGCCGCGTGTACCGTCACATCCTTCACCAGGTCGGCACCCGCCATATCCGGCAGCGCGCGCGCCTTTTCCACGAGGTGCTCGCCATTCAGGTCGGTCGTACTGATGACGGCGTTCTGGTTGCCGCCATCGCGAATGAGCAGCGTCAACCGGCGCGTGTCGATATTGTCGACCGCCACCACGCCGTGCTTCGCCAGGTATTCAGGCAGGCTGCTGGTCGCGCGCCAGTTGCTCGGCTGGCGGCAGCATTCGCGCATGATGAAGCCCGCCACAAAGGGCTGGCGCGATTCGATGTCGTCTTCGTTCACGCCGTAATTGCCGATGTGCGGGTAGGTCATCGTCACAATCTGGCCGGCATACGAGGGGTCCGTGAGGATTTCCTGGTAACCGGTCATCGAGGTGTTGAAGACCAGTTCGCCGCCGGTCTCGCCCTCGGCACCGACGCTCTCGCCTTCGAAGATGTGGCCGTCCGCCAGGGCCAAAATCGCTTTCATGATGCAGCACTCCCGCCGTCTCTGCGCGTGGATTTGTCCGAGGATAGCACACCGCAGCGGGCCCGCGCGTGCCGGCTAGCCCACCGGCGCGCCCTGGTGCAGCAACTCGGGCGCGTGCTGCACGAACTGCTGCCACGCGTCGTAGGTGTATTGCGCGCGGGTGCTCGCGCGGAAGCGGTCGTTCACGCCGCAGAAGAGCGCGGCCTGCGCGCCCATGGCCTGGGCGCCGGCGATATCGGTTGGTTCCAGGTCGCCGATGTGCAGCAGTTCGCTGGGCATCACGGCCATGCCCCGTGCGGCCACCTCGAACATCGCGCGTTGTGGCTTGGCCACGCCCACTTCGTCGCTGAAGGCCAGCACCCAGAAGTGCTCCATGAAACCATGCTGGCCGAGCACGCGCCGCAGCAGGACGCCGGGGCTCATGCCGCTGTCGCTGATCACGCCTACGGGCACGCGTTGGGCCGCCGTGGCCACCGCCTCGAGCGCGCCGGGCACGGGCTCGGGCGGGTTGCGCAAGATGGCCATGGCGAAGGTGCGCGTGAGGCGATACTCGTCCTCCTCGCGCAGGTGTACGCCCAATTCGCGTGCAGCAATACGCACGGCGTCGGCGGGCGAGAGGGTCTTCTGCTCGTCCACATGGCTGCGAAAGAACTCGGCATTGACCGCGCGAAAGGCGTGCGCCGCGTCGACCATGCTGCTGCCCGTGGCCGCGGCCAGGGCCTGCACGCGCAACTGGTGGCGCGCTTCCGCGTTCACGTCGCGGAAGAGCGTGCCCCAGAAATCGAAGGTCACGGCGCGCACGCTCACATCCGGTACTGCCCTTCGTTGCGGTCCATCTGGACGCCACGCGTGGCCAGCAACTCTTCCACCTGCAGCCGCACGCGCTCGGGCACGTTCTCGGTGCGGTGGCCGATGCGCCGCGCCGGGCGGCCATCCCAGATCTCGCCGGGGCCCACATCGTCGAGCACCA
>CAYMLC010000469.1:0-2822 GCA_964390765.1 uncultured Nitrospirales bacterium | reverse complement strand
ATTCCGGCCCTGCGAAGGTGGCCACGCCCTCCACCCGCAGCGTGCCGGCATCGGCCAGCGTGCCCCGGGCCTCGAGCCGAAGCGCTTGCGTGTCGGACGCGACCGTGGCGTCGATGGCGCGCAGCGACCACGTCCGACCGCCGGCCGTGGCTTGCAGTGTGGCGTCCTGCACCTGTGCGTCCACCGCCAGGTCGTGGGGCAGCCCACCGCCCGGTGCCCAGGTGCCGCGCAACCGGCCCACCTGCACCGTGCCGGCCGCTTGCTCGATCGCGCTGGGCAAGAGCAGGGCCGCGCCCGCACCGCCCAGGTCGACGGCACCTTCAAGGTCGAGCGCATAGCCAACCGCGTCTTCACGCACACGACCGCTGACGGCGAAGCCCGCGGCCTGCAGGTTCTCGATGCGCCACGTCTGGTCGTCGCGGTACATGCTGCCCCGCGCATCGGCAAAAGCCAGCGGCGCGGCGTCGCCCGGCGGCTGCACGCGGCCGGCAACACCTTCGAGAATGGCGTGCAACGTCAGCGTCTCGTGCGGCGCAGCGGCGGGTTGCCAGCGGCCCGCGAGGCGCACAATGCGCACGGTGCCGCTCAGGTCGCGCAGGCCGCGTTCGGCCATGGCACCTGCAAGCGGCAACTGCGCCAGGTCGGCCTCGCCCTCGAGCGCATAGTCGATGGCCAGCACGGCGAGCCTCGGCCGCAGGTCGCCGCTCAAGGTGAGTCCCGGCGCACCCAGACGCTCGATAGCGATGCGGTTGTCCGGCTGCAGCACGAGTACGCCCGACACACCGCGCACCTGCTCCGGACCCAGCGGCAGCGCGAGCCCATCGAGCGTGATGCGCCCCCGGTCCCACACCCAGGTGCCGTCTGCTGCGCGACCCAGCGCCACGTCTTGCAGCGCCACGCGCGCCGCTTCGGCCTCGGCCAGGCCAGCGGGCATACCCAGCAGCGCCGTGGCCGCGCGCAACGCCGCGCCGGAAAGCCATGCGTTGCGCCATTGCACCGCGATGCGGCCGTCGGCATAGCGTGTGGCGTCGGCTTGCAGTGTCGCGTCCGGCGGCGACCACACCGCGTCGTTGACGACCAGCACACCGCCCTGCCACTGCGCGCGCACCGAGAACGGCCCACGCAGCGCGGGCTGGCCGGTCACCGCAAGCGCACCGGAGGCGCTTCCTTCGAAACCTGTCTCGCCGTTTCCCTGCAGCGTACCCGTCGCCGACACATGCAGCGGCGGCTGCGCGCCCGTGCCCGGCACCGGACCGTCCCACTCGAATTCCACCTCGAGCTGCGGCGGCTGCTGCGCCTGATCCACGTGATAGCGAATGGTCAGGCTGCCCTCGGGGTGCAGCACCAGGTTGGCGCGGCCCATCCACCGCCGCGTGTGAAGCGCAGTCAGATTGCCGCCCCCACCCTGCACCCACTCTTCACCCGCGACGACCACGACCGGGTGTGTCACCACGAGGGCACGCAGCGGCGGCGCACCCTCGCCTTCGCCGTCGCCGGTGGCCAGCAGCGTACGCACACGCGCTACCGCGGCGCCCACGCCCTGGGGCAGCTCGATGCGCGGCCCATGTGCGCGCACACGGTCCAGTTGCACGGCACCACCCAACAGTGGCCCCCAGCGCAGGTGACCCTCGACCGTATCGATACGCACACGGTATGCCGCGTCCGATACCGTCACACCTTCGGCATACACGGCCGGCTGCAGGCCCAGGCGCACATGCAGCGCGGCCACTTCGACCACGGCATCGAGACGCTCGCTCAGGCGCTCGGCCACCATACGGCGCAGCTGCTCCGTATTCAGCAGACGCGGCCCCAGCCCCAACGCGAGCGCGAGCAGGAGCAGCGGCACCAGCAGCCATGCCAGCCAGCGCCGGCGTGTTTTCATGCGCCCGTTCATGCGGCGAGCCTAGCACCCCCCCGGCACACCGGCAATCTGGACCGGCCCGGCCACCGCTGTGCGCGCCGCGTACACATGCGCTATCTTGTGCGGTACAACCACGCAGCCCCGCCGCCAGCCCAAGAGGAGTCCGCCCCATGCCCCGCACCGCCACCATCGCGCTGCTCGCCCTGGTCCTGTGCCCCGCCACCGCGCTGGCCGAACACTTCGACCAGACGATCGACATCCCCTATCACGAAGCCAAGGGCGAGACGCTCTATCTCGACACCTTCGTGCCCAACGACCAGCCGCCGCTCGACGCCTATGCGCCTGGTACCGGCGGAGAAGGGCTCGGTATCATCGATGTTGTCAGCGGTGGCTGGAGCGGGGCGCGCGGCCGGCTCGACGAACACAAGCAGGCCCAGCTCTTCCAGATCTTCACCGCACGCGGCTACACCGTGTTCGCCATTCGGCCCGGTTCCCTGCCCGACTTCACCGCACTCGAAATGGTCGAGAACATCGAGCGCGGCATCCGCTGGGTGAAAGAACACGCCGAAGAATACGGCGTCGACCCCGACCGCCTCGGCATCGTGGGCGCATCGGCCGGCGGACACCTCGCCAGTCTCGTGGCCCTGAACCCCAAGCCCGCCCAGCCCGATGCCGACGACCCCCTGCTGCAGCACAGCACCGCTATCGCGGCCGCGGCCGTCTTCTTTCCGCCCACCGACTTCCTCAACTGGAACGGTCGCATCGCCGATATCGGCAGCCGCCCCGGCCTCATGTTCAGCGACGGCCTCGAAGGCAAGAGCGACGAAGCCATCCGCGAGCGGCTCGCGGCCATTTCGCCCGCACGACAAGTCAAGCCGGGCGCACCACCCTTCATGATCGTGCACGGCGACGCCGACCCCGTGGTGCCGCTGCAACAGAGCGAAGTCTTCGTCGAGGCCCT
>CAYMLC010000468.1:0-2831 GCA_964390765.1 uncultured Nitrospirales bacterium | reverse complement strand
GGCCCACTCTTCGGGCGTGGTGTAGGCAAATTCCAGCGCAGGCCAGGTGTGCACGCCCGGCTGCGCCGCGCGCACGCGCAGGCGATAGGTCACCACCAGGCCACTCTCTTGGCGCGCGGCGTTGAGTTCCGCGCCCAGCACGGTGCCCCACGCCAGGTCGACGGCCTCGGGCGGCAGCACCAGCGGCGCGTGCGCGGCCCAGGTCAGCGTATAGCGCGCGGCGGCCACCTCGTCCACGGCCACGTCGGCAGACGCCATCACGTCGATTTCCGGCGCGGGCATCTCTTGTGCCACGGTCAGCGGCGCCAGCAGCAGAGCGGTCATCGCTATGGCACAGTTCGGGCGCATGCCCGCGTGTGGAGCATAAGCCGTGCCGCTGCGGCACCCGCTCCAAAACATTCTAGGCCAACAACTTAGAAGATGCCTGCCCGCTGCACGCCACCCGATATGGGGTTTGCGCCAGGCCGTGGCCTCATCTCGGGCTTGGGGGCGCATAGTGCTGCTCCATGGTTGCGACCGCCAACACGGCCGCCCGCACCGGGGCCGACTGCATGAGGTCGGGGCGCTGCTCGGTCAAGCGCGCCACCAATGTCTCGGGCGGAACGGCAGGCACCACCGCCGGCGCGGGACGCGGCCCACCGGGCGCGGCTGCCCAAAGCGGGTGCTCCGGCGGCAACACATCGCGCAGCCAGAATGCCAGCGCCGGATCGCCCACGGGCGTACCCCGGTGCAAGGTGTTCAGCCGCAGCTGGTTGGTCAGGGTCTCTTGCGCATAGGCCCAGGCGGGTCCGGGCGCGCCACCCAGCGCCGCGTACAGGTTCTGTCCCGCGGCGAGGCCCAGCAACAGCTCGAGTTGCTGCTCGGGCCCGGCGGCGTCGTAGCCGTAGCGTGGCACGAAGTAGGGGGCGGGCTCATCCGCCAGCGTCGCCCAGGCGGTGAGTGCGTCGAGCACCCGGGCCACGGTGTCGCGTTGGGCGGCCAGTCGTGCGCGCTGTGCTTCGGTGGCCCGCCCGGCCAGGTGGTTGCCCGCGGCCAGCCACCAGGCCGCCGCGCCAACATCACGCACGATAGGCGGCAACACGCGCACGCCCTCGGCACCCCACGCGGCGGGAAAGCGGAACGGCTGCACGGCCGGCGCGTAGGCGCGCGCCTGCCTCAGCCAGTGCGCACTGTCGATGTGGCCAGCCGCCGTGCTGCGCGCCCGCACCAGCCAGGCGCTGTGCCGCGGCCAGTCGGCCTGGCCGAACCAGCCATCGCGCCAGCCGGTGGCATAGGCCGCGGTGGCGGTATCGTAGGCGGCGAGCACGGTGGCCAGGCGCGGCGCCACCGGTGCGGGCACGCCCGCCAGTTGCTCGCGCAGCGATTCGGACGCGGCGGTGGCCAGCGCCTCGAAGCCCTGGTCGCGGGCGGCCTCGGCCTGGCGTCGGGCATCGGCCGCGCTGGCGCCCACGGCCAGGTACACCTCGTGCACCACGCGTTGGCTGTCGGCGTCGGTCCAGCCAAAGGTGCGCTGCGCCCCGCGATTCCCGCCGAAGCGGCGCAGGTCGAAGCTAGCCCCGGGACTGGCCACGGCGCACAGCCACAGTTCCGGGAAGCGGCTGTCGGTCCACAGCACCAGGCCCTCGGCGGTGTAGGTCTGCACGTGCGTGCGCGCTTCGGCCAGGCGCTGCAACAGCGGGGCCGGCGCGTGCGCGTGCGCCCGGGGCTGCGGCGTGATCTGGAAGTGCGCGGCGCGTGCCGCCCGCCCCACCCCAATGCGCTGGGTGGCCACTGCGGCGCCGCCCGGCGCTACGGTCCAGCCGATACGCAGCGAGCTTGCCGTCAGGCGCTGGCTGTAGCCGAAGTAACGCGCGGCGGGCGCGCTGTCGGCCGCTTCGACGAGTGGCGGGTCGTCCGGTGCCGGTGCCCAGCCATGTGTGCCGGGTGCGAGTTGGCTGGCACCCAGCGTGCCGGGGGCATAAAGGCCGAGGGCGGCGCCCTGCGCATCGAGCGTCAGCAGCAGCGCACCGTGCCCCAGCCAGTGCGCCGCGGGGCCGGCATCCGCCGCGGCAGGCGATGCCGCCGGCAGCGTAAGCAGAAGCACGGCAAGCCACTTCACGGCGCGCTCAGCCGCCCGCGCAGGCGCAGGCCGTCGGGCGTGCGGCGCACGTGTACCTCCGCTGAGCCCAGCGCTTGCGCCAGGGCCTCCCATCCAGCCAGCGGCGAGACCTCGAAGGGGCCCTCAGCGCGCGGCTGGATCCCCACCTCGCCTGCCCAGCGGGATACGTCCAACCAGGTCTGCGCGAGGGCGGACCAGTCGGCGCGCGCGTACAGGATACCGGGGCGCGGCGCGGCGGTGTGCGCCAGGGCCTCGGCGAGCTGTGCGGCAGCCGGCTCGGAGAAGGTGACGAAGGCGTAGTCGCCATGCGCGGCGATGCACAGTGCGACGTCGCTGCCGAGAATGGGCCGCATTTCGCCAGTGAAGGCCCCCCACTGCATGGACAGGCGGGGCGCACCCGGCGCGTCCAGCAGAGTGTGCAGGGGGTGTTCGGGCGGATGCGGCGGGGTGCGCTGCCACACGAGGCCCACCTGCGGCACGGGTGGACCGGCGCCCGTGCGCGTGCCCAGCCACACGAGCGTGGCGGGCCCCACCGCGTCCAGTGCACGCAGCGCATCGGGCTGGAGGCCCCAGGTCTGCAGCAGTTGCGCTGCGGCCGCGCGGTGCGACTCGGGCGCAATCAGGCGGCCCACCGCCAGGGCCAGCCCGGCGGCGGTGGGCAAGTCGGCCCCCTGGCTGAGGGCAACCACGAAGGGCCACTGGGCCTGCTCGGGCGAAAGGCGCAGCGTGCGGC
>CAYMLC010000467.1:0-2853 GCA_964390765.1 uncultured Nitrospirales bacterium | reverse complement strand
GAAGGTGGCGGGAAACGACGGCGGCAAAAGATAGGCAAAGTCCAACTGGCCGCCCGCGCCGACGCTCGGCGTCAGCTGTGGTGCCGCGCCGGAAACCACACCGCCGAACGTAAAGCCGGGCGGCAGCGTCTCTTCGAGCCCGAGCGCCTGAACGGCCTCGGCCCCGCCATAGTCAAAGGTAACGGCGACATCGAACTGCTGGCCTGGCGTATAGCCCGCGCCGAGCAACGCGCGCGACACCACGACGGTGCTGGGCGCGCCTTCACCTTCCGCCATGCCTTCGCCTTCCGCCATACCTTCACCTTCGGCCATGCCTTCGCCTTCGGCGACCCCGGTCTGTGCGATGGCGGTTTGCTGGTCGGCGGTAAACTGGTCACCACCCGTGGTGCGGAAGTTGGCGCGGCCTCCAACGGTCTGTGTGCCCGTCGACGTGACCGCGGCATTGAGGCGGTAGGTGAACGTGATGGGAAACGACGGCACGATGACGTAGGCAAAATCGAGTGGCCCCGAGGCGCCATTGGCCGGTGCGATGGCCGGTGCGGCACCCGACACCACGCCGCCAAAGGTCCAGCCCGCGGGAATCGTCTCGCGCAGGCCGAGCGCCTGTACCGGAGCGGTACCGCCGTAGTTGAAGGTAATTCGCAGGTCGACGCTGGCGCCGGGTGTGTAGCCGTCGCCCACGAGTGTGCGCGTAAAGGTCACGGCATCCATGGCGCCCTCGCCCTCGGCCATGCCCTCACCCTCGGCCATGCCCTCACCCTCGGCCATGCCCTCACCCTCACCTCCGGGTGCCCCTTCGCCTTCAGACGGCGCGCCCTCGGGTACGGTCGTATTGGTGATAGGGCCGTTGACCGTCCCCAGCGCGGTGCCGAACAGGGCGCGCCCCGAGAGGGTCTGCGCCCCGCCAGACGCGGGCGGTACCTGCACACGGTAGGTGAACGTGGCGGGAAACGCTGGCACGACGACCCAGCCAAAGCTGACCGTACCCCCCGCACCGGCCGTCGGCTGGACCTGTGGCGTGGTGCCGCTCACGGTGGACACATAGGTCCAGCCGGCGGGCAGCGTCTCTTCAAGCCCAAGCGAAGTGAACAGCCCGGAACCCGTGCGGCTGAGCGTGACGGTAATGTCTAGCGTGGCCCCGGGCGTATATGCGGCGGCGGGTACGCTGCGCGCGACCGTTACGTTGTCCTGCGCGGATGCGGTGGCCGCCACGGCCAGCGTTACGAGAACCGCCCAATACGCGCGCATCAAGCCGCGCCCGGAGAAACCGCTGTGCATATAACCCGTCCCTTTGCGCGCGTGGCCCATTGCCCGCAGGGCGACTTTAACACCGCATGGGCGGCGGTCAAAGCGCTTGACACGCCGGGGCCACCACACGCCTCCCCAGCCCTGTGACCTCGGCACCGGGCGACGGGTCGCCAGTGCTCACGTCGTAGGGAGTATACCCGGGGCGCGCGGATGTGGCCAATTGAACTTGGTGTAGTAGTGGTGTAGCAACTATTGAGCGGGTATGAAGTGCGGCCGCGTGCCGCGCCCCAAAAAAAGCGCCACAACGCGCGATACGTTGTGGCGGATTCGGCCTGGATTGTGGCTGGTGCTAGAAGAGGATCTCGCCGCCTTTACCCTGCGCAATGAGCGACGTGTAGGTCTTCAGCGTTTCCTGCGTCGCGGGGTCGGTCAGGTCGACGGTCTGCTGGCGTTCAGCAGCCAGATAGGCCGCCTGGCACAGCTTGGTGATCTCGAGCCCATACGCGAAATTCAGCTTCGCATCGTGTCCGGCCTGGAACGCGCGCACCGCGTCGACCACCTCGTCCACATAGCCGTAGAGGTCGGCCTCGTTCGGCTGCACCGCCAGGAGCCCGCGCGAACTGGTCGCCTTCTCGAGCGCCGTTTCGGCATCGGCCACGGCGTCGGCCGCTTCGTCGCCGATGAACACGCTCAAGGACGACAGCAGCGTATTCACTTCAAAGGCGTATCCGGGTCCCAGGCCGTCCATGAACAGGCGCAGGCCCTGCTTGTCGAACATCCACGAGTTCGTGAACTGGGCCTTCACCAGTTGTCCGGTCTCGGGGTTCTTGAAGGTCACGATACCGGTGGCAAAGTCTTCGGCCGGTACCTTGCCGTAGTCAACCCCGGTCTTGTCGAGCAGCCGCTGGCGGCCCGCCGGCGTCCCCCACTTCAGCAGCGCGGTCTCGGCCGACACCCGCACCGGCTGCAGGAAGGTAGCGGGCTTGCCCAGCGGCGTCAGCACGTGCCAGCCCACGGCGATACTGTGGCAGCCCATGTCCGACAGCACACCGCCGCCCTGCTGGGTGGGGTCCCAGAACCAGGGCTCGTGCGGACCGGCGTGTTCTTCCGCGCTGCGCGCCAGACTCAGCGGGCCCATGGTGTCCTGTTGCGGCTTGAGCTGGGCCAGCGCATTGTTGATGGCCTTCATGAAAATCTGGTTCTCGAAATAGGCCGTGGGCAGCTTGGTCTCGTTCGCCAGATCGACCAGGCGCTGGGCTTCGGCCACCGTGCGGCCCAGCGGTTTCTCGACGATGATGCCCTTCAGCGGCGCACCCGCCTTGACCGCGGCCGCAATCTCTTCCATCAACTCGATACGCACGAAGTTCGGGGCGTAGATGCAGACCGCGTCGACCTGGTCACACAAGTCTTTGACCGAGCCGTAGACCTCGCACGGCCCTACACCGATCTGCTTCGCGTACGCCTGCAGGCCCTCCGACCCCTTCACCGCATACACGCCCGCCAACTCCACATCGCGCACGTACTGCAGCGCGGTCGCGTGAAAGCGCGAGATGAAGCCCGCCCCGATAAAGCCCAACTTGAATGCCGCCATGGTCCTTGCCCTCC
>CAYMLC010000466.1:0-2857 GCA_964390765.1 uncultured Nitrospirales bacterium | reverse complement strand
GCCTTCGGCGCCGGCGGGAGCCGTGGCGGCCAGCCCGGTAATCAGTTCGTAGGGGTCGATGTGGCGCCGGGCGGCTTCGGCCACCTCTTCGGCGCACAGCGCATCACGGAACCAGCGCAGCGCACCGCCGGCACTCAGCATCACGCCCATGGTGTGCCAGGCGCCGGGCACCGCGTGGCAGAAGGTATGGATGCGGCCCTCGGCGTCGGTCTCCATACGCTCGGCATAGGCGAAGACGACGCCGCTGGTGCCCAGCGAGGCCGACACCACGCCCGGCTGCACGACGCCGCAGCCGACCCCGCCGGCGGCCTGGTCGCCACCGCCCGCGACGACGGGCGTGCCGGCGGGCAAGCCGGTGGCGCTGGTGATATCGCTGCGCAAGGTGCCGGTCGTCTCGGTGCCCTCATAGGCGGGCGGCATCCAGCTGGGGTCGATACCCAGTTGCTGCATCAGGTCGCGGTGCCAGGTACGGCGCGCCACATCGAAGAGCAGCGTACCGGATGCATCGCTCACGTCGCTGGCGTGTTCGCCGGTCAGGCACAGGCGCACGTAGTCTTTGGGCAGCAGTACACGGCGCACTTGGTCGTAGGCCGCCGGCTCGTGGTCGCGCAGCCAGAGGATCTTGGGCGCGGTAAAGCCGGTCAGCGCGGGATTCCCCACCATCTCGAGCAGGGCGCGCTCACCAATCTGCCGGGTGATGGCGTCGCACTGCGGCGCGGTGCGCTGGTCGCACCACAGCAGCGCGGGGCGCAGCACTTGGTCGTGGGCATCGAGAAAGACCGAGCCGTGCATCTGGCCGGTCAGCCCGATGCCGCGCACCTCGCCGGCGGGAATCTGCGCGGCCAGCGCGGCCAGCACCTCGCGCGCGGCGGCGGCCCAGTCGGCGGGGTCCTGCTCGGCCCAGCCGGGCCGGGGCGTATGCAGTGGATACTCCGCCAGCGCACTGGCGTGCAGGACACCGTGCGCGTCGACCGCGATGGCCTTGGCGCCGCTGGTGCCGATGTCGAGCCCGATGAACATGCTGTCTCTCCGCGTGCGTGCCCCGTTGTGCCAGCGGGTCTTATATCCAGCGATGCGGCGCACCTGCAACGCCCACCCCATGTGCATGCTATGCTGCGCGCTTATGGCTGTGAACCACCAAATGCGCACGGGGGCGGCGTGTGCGTGGCTGCTGGTCCTGCTGCTGGCGGCCGGCGCCTGGGCACAGGCGAACCCCAACCCGGTGACCGGCGTCGATTATCAGGTGCGCATCGAGGGGCTGGAGGCCACCGGCCTGGACGCTACGGCCCGCACTATCGCCGAGACGGTGAAGCGGCGAGACGAGCAACCGCGCAGCATCACGCACTTGCGGCGGCGCGCCCAACGCGACCAGGCGCGCCTGCTGGAGTTGTTGCGCGGCGAGGCGTATTACGCGGCCGAGGTCGAGGTGCGTATCGAGCGCGATGCCGACCCCGTGCGTGTATTGCTGCTGGCTGCACCGGGCCCGCGCTATCCGCTGGGCGAGGTCACGTTTACGGTGCGCCCCGCCGGCACGCCTGCACCCGATTGGCCCGCGCCCGAAGCCTTGGGCCTGGCGCGCGGCGACTTTGCCACGGCGGCGGCCCTGCTCGATGCGGGCGGCCGCGTGCTCACGCATCTGCGCGCCAACGGCTATCCCTTCCCGGCGGAGCACAACCGGCGCGTGGTGGTGGACCACGCGGTGCCCGAAGTGCGCGCGGAATACTTCATTGCGCCGGGTCCACAGGCGGGCTACGGGCCGCTGCGCATTGAGGGGCTCGAGACGGTGCGGCCGGAAGTCATCGAGAAACGCGTGCCTTGGACACCGGGCGACACGTATGAAGCCGCGGCGCTCGGCCGCTTTACGTCGACCCTGTACGAGACGCAGCTGTTTGCCATTGCGCGCGTAGAGCCGATTGACGAGGTGGTAGACGGGCGCGTGCCGATTCGCGTCGAGGTGAAGGAAGCCGACCAACGCACCCTGGCCCTGGGCCTGACCTTCGAGACCGAGCGTGGCGCGGGCGCTGAGGTGAGCTGGGAACACCGCAACATGCGCGGGCGTGGCGAGCGGCTGCGGCTCGAAGCGGACTGGCTGCAGGAGGCGGTCGGATTCGAGGCGCGCTATCTGGTGCCGCTGGTCAACCGGCCCGGGGAAACGATTGAGGGTGTGTTCGGTACGCGCGATGAAGACACCGAAGCCTTCGAGGTGACCGAGGTGCGCGCCGGCCTGCACTACACGCGGCCGTTGAGCCCGCGCCTGAAGCTGCGCGTGGGCGCGCGCGCCAGCGCCGGGCAGGTGGAGCAGTTCGAGGCGACGGAAGATTTCGGGCTGGCGGCCACGCCCCTGACGCTGGACTACGACGCACGCGACAACAGCGTGAACCCGACGCGCGGTTTCCGGCTGCGCGGCACGCTCGAGCCATTCTTTGGCAGCAGCACCTTTGTGCGGGCCGAGGCCACGGGGTCGCATTACTTGCGGCTGGGCGGGCCGCGCCTGGTGCTGGCCACGCAACTGCGGGTGGGCACGACGTGGCTGACGGATGATGTGTTCGATGTGCCGGCGCACGAGCGGTACTACGCCGGCGGCGGCGGTTCACTGCGCGGTTATCCGTTCCAGGAGGCGGGTGTGCTGGTGGGCAACGACCCACTGGGCGGGCGTTCACTCATCGAGGTGGCGGTCGAGTTGCGCCGCCAGATAACCGATACGATTGGCATGGTGGCCTTTGTGGATGCAGGCACGACCTATCGCAGCGCTTACCCGGACTTCGAGGAAGACCTGCTGTACGGGGCGGGGCTGGGCCTGCGCTACAACACGCCCATCGGTCCGCTGCGCTTTGATGTGGCGGTGCCGCTCAACAAG
>CAYMLC010000465.1:0-2862 GCA_964390765.1 uncultured Nitrospirales bacterium | reverse complement strand
GTACGCGAGACGGACCTGAACCGCAACCGCCACACGCAGCGCCAGCCGAAACCGCGCGACCCGGAACTGGCCGTGCTGCGCGTGGACAAGGCGGATGGCACGCCCCTCGCGGTGATGGTGAACTTCGCCGCGCACCCGACCATCATGAACCTGATGGACCGGCGATTCTCGGCCGAGTGGCCGGGCAAGATGAACGACGTGGTGGCCGAGGCCGTGGGCGCGCCCTGCCTGTTCCTGCAGGGGGCCGCGGGCGACCTGAGCCCCAACACGAACGACCAGCGCCGCGGGGTCGACGGCTTCGGCGCCGCTATCGGTGCGGTGGCGGCGGAGATGGCGCAGGGCATCGAGACCTCGGTGCCGGAAGCGCCGGGCATCCGGGCGGTCGAGCGCACCTTCGACTATGAGACGCGCATCAATTTCAAGGAGCCGCTCATCATCGCGACGTTCCGCACCTTCTTCTTCGATGAGTTGCTGGCGATGGCGGTGGAATTCGACGACAACCGCATCAAACCACGCATGACGGTACTCGTGCTCAACGAGGAGTTGGGGCTGGTGTCGGGCTCGGGCGAGTTCTTCAGCGCGCACGCCACACACCTCAAGGCCGCGTCCCCCACCCCTGAGACGCTCTTCATCGGCTTTGCGAATGGGCACCACATGTACTTTCCCACGCTCGAAGCGGTGGACGAGGGCGGCTACGGCGCCGACCCTGCGGTGTCGTGGGTGCCGCCCGGTGCCGGCGAAGAGATGATTGCCTGGGCACTCAAGCAGTTGGAAGCGCTGTCCGATTCACCTGCGCAATAGGTCCGCTACACGAGCGGTCCACCACGAGATCGGTCAGCGAACGAGCGCCCCCACTCAAAAAAACGCACCGGCCAACAGGGGCCGGTGCGGCGGATAGCGTAGCGCTTTGGTAAATCGGCGCTTCGTCGATTAGCGCTTGGAGAACTGGAAGCGTTTGCGCGCGCCGGGCTGGCCGTACTTCTTGCGTTCCACTTCGCGCGCGTCGCGCGTGAGCAGACCTTCGGAACGCAGCGCCTTGCGCAATTCGGGATTGGTCGACAAGAGCGCGCGCGCCACGGCCAGGCGCAGCGCACCGGCCTGGCCGGCCTTGCCGCCACCGGTCACCCGCGCGCGCACGTCATACTTGTCGGCGCCGCCCGCAGGTTCGAAGGCCGTCATCACCGTGCGCACGAGGGTATCGCGCGCCAGGTATTCAGCAATGGGGCGGCCGTTTACGATGAACTGACCCGTGCCCGGCTTCAGGCGCACGCGCGCACTGGCTTCCTTGCGCCGGCCAACGGCCAGAAACTCGTTGCCCTCTTTGCGCGGCGCAACCGGCTCGAGTACTTCTACACCTTCCAGATTGTCGACCATGGTCGTGCGTTCCTCTTCTAGCTGAACTCGTGGGGAATCGGTTGCTGTGCGTGGTGCGCATGCTCGGCACCGGCGTACACGCGGAAGTTGGTGGCGATCTTGCGCCCCAGGCGGTTCTTCGGCAGCATGCCGCGAATCGCCTGCTCCATCGCGCGCGTCGGATGCTTGCGCATCTGCACGTAGTATTGCGTTTCGCTCAAGCCACCGACGTAGCCGCTGTGGCTGTAATACATTTTCTGGACGTTCTTATTGCCCGTCACTTTCGCCTTCGCCGCGTTGACAACGATCACATGGTCGCCGCAGTCCAGGAAGGGGGTGAAGGTGGGCTTGTGCTTGCCGCGCAGCAGGCGGGCCGCTTCGGCCGCGACACGCCCCAACACCTTGCCTTCGGCGTCGATGACGAACCACTTCTTCTCAATCTCGTTCTGCTTCGGAATATAGGTCTTGTACGACATAGGTTTACACCGTGGATGAGGTATGTTTCTGCCCGCTCAGCCGGCGGCCGGGGCGGCGTCTCCAGCAGGCATACTCGCTTGGAGCGACACACACGCCACCCGGCAAGTGCCTGCAAACAGCCAAGAATAGCACCGTCTGGGGGTGAGTGCAAGCACGGCGCGGGGCCGCGGCATGGGGGTTGGAATTGTTGACAAAGTGCGCTAGACTTGGGCGGGTCAGATAAGGGGACAACGCACGCGGCCTATGGTGCCGGGTGCAGCTGCCAAGCGGAAGGGTTCGAACATGTATCTGCGCATCGGCGGGGTCTTGCTGGGCATCGCGCTCTATATGCCGTTGGCATCGGCGCAGATTCCCCCCCCACAGCTTATCGATACGGATCCCTACCGCGACTTCAAGCGGCAGCAACTGGTGGGCAGCTACCCGGTGGTCGCGCCGGAGACGCAAGACCAGTTCGGCAATCCCGAAGAACCGGCCACACGCCCCTACCGCTGGGTGTGGCACGGCGTGAAGGCGTTGGTCTTCCACCCGCTGGATGCACTGAAAGACGGCTACCTGCAAGCGCCGCCTACGGGCGTGGCCTATGCCGGCGTGGGCCTGCGCCGCGGCACGGTCGAATTCGTCGAGAGTGTGGCGCGCGGCAGTATCTTTGCCTCGGTGCCGCCGTCGGACGCGTACAAGGATACGCAGCGCGTAAACGCCGTCATAGAAGACGACCCCTTCCTCGAGAACAGCAGCGACCTGTTGTTCACGTGGTATGCCTTCCCCCTGGCCAAGCACGCCCAGCACTATCCGTATGTCAGCGACAGCGAGTACGCGGACATGGAGAGCGACGCGCGGCGTACGCGTGAAGCGCGCCGGGAAGCCGAACGTGCCCAGCGCGACCCCGAGGAGACGCGGGTCGAGCGCGCGCAACGCAAGTATCTGGGCGACCGCATGCCCACGCGGGATGAGCGCGATGCGGAGCGCGGCAACCTCTTGCGGCTGGGCCGCTAGCGGGAACCCTCGGTTGTGCCGTCGGCCGTGGCCCCTTCC
>CAYMLC010000464.1:0-2864 GCA_964390765.1 uncultured Nitrospirales bacterium | reverse complement strand
CAGCACACCCCACCCCAGCCGTTGCGTCGCGCGCATAGTTGGCCCTTCCGCTGTCGTCTTCATCAAGCGAGACGCGCCCGCCCGTTGCCTGCGCTTGCGCATATGCTAGCATAGCGCCGCTGCGGAACTTCGAATCCGGGGAGACACCATGACCACCGCCGTGAGCGCCGCACCGCGCACTGTACCGCCGGGGCCCGATGTCTGGGGACTGCTGAAGGGGCTGACCCAATTGCGCACCGACCGGCTGACGCCGCTCGAGAACATCATGCGCACCTACGGCGACATCGCGCATTTCCGCGTGGCGGGATACCAGTTCTTCTTCGTCAACCATCCCGACCACTACCACGAAATCCTGATCACGCGGCACAAGGACTTTCACAAGGACGAGGGCTACCGCTTCCTCGAGGCGCTGCTGGGCAAGGGGCTGCTGACGAGTGAAGACGCCTTCCACCTGCGCCAGCGCCGCATGATTCAGCCGGCCTTTCACCGGCAGCGCATCGCCGAATATGGCGCCGCCATGGTGGACTGCGCCCGCGTGGCGCGCGAGCGCTGGCACGATGGCCAGGCGATCGACGCAGCGGCCGAGATGATGCAGGTGGCGCTCGACATTGTGGGGCGCACGCTCTTCAACACCGACACCCACGGCTACGCCCAGACCATTGCCCACGCGATGGACACCGTACTCCAGTTCGATGAGCGCTACTTCTTTCCCGGGGGCACGCTGCTGAACCGGCTGCCACTGCCCAGCACGCGGCGCTTCCAGGCCGCGCTGCGCGACCTCGACCGCGTGATCTATCAGATGATCGCCGAGCACCGTGCCGAAGGCGACCGCAAAGATCTGCTGACCATGTTGCTGCACGCGCGGGACGAGGACGACGGCACGCAGATGACCGACCGCCAGGTGCGCGATGAAGCCTTGACCTTGTTTCTGGCCGGCCACGAGACGACCGCCAATGCGCTGGCGTGGACCTGGTTCTGCCTGAGCCGCAACCCCGGCGCCGAGGCGAAGCTGCACGCAGAAGTCGACACCGTGCTCGCCGGGCGCGATGCCACCGCCGACGACTACGCCGCACTGCCCTATACCAAGCAGGTCTTAGCCGAGGCGATGCGCCTCTATCCGCCGGCGTACGCCTTCGGCCGCAAGGCCATCCGCGACACGGAAGTGGGCGGGTATCCGATGCCCAAGGGCGCGCAGGTGGCCATGAGCCCCTTTGTCATCCAGCGCGATGCGCGCTATTACCCTGAGCCCGAAGCCTTTCGCCCCGAGCGCTTCGAACCCGAGGCCTGGGCGCAGCGGCCCAAGTTCGCGTATGCCCCGTTCGGCGGCGGCAACCGCCGCTGCATCGGCGAGCCCTTCGCCTGGATGGAAGGCGTGCTGGTGCTGGCCACGCTCGCGCAGCGCTGGCGCCTGTCGTGCGCACCCGAGCTGCAGCCCGTGCTCGACCCCAAGGTCACCCTGCGCCCGCGCGGCGGCCTGCCGATGACCGTGCACGCGCGCTAGCCTGCCCCCCCCGCAACGGCACCGGCTTGGCGCGCGGGGCGCACCTTGCCTATACTCCGCGCAGGCGGACTGCATGCCCCGTTCGCGGGCGGATTCAGGAGGTATCCCGTTCATGTCGGGTCATTCCAAGTGGAGCACCATCAAGCGCAAGAAGGGCGCACTCGACGCCAAGCGCGGCAAGATCTTCTCGCGGCTGGCCAAGGAAATCACCGTGGCCGCACGCATGGGCGGCGGCGATGCCGACGCCAACCCGCGCCTGCGCACGGCGCTCTTGGCCGCACGCGGCCAGAACATGCCGAAGGACAACGTGGAGCGTGCCATCAAGAAGGGCACCGGCGAACTCGAAGGCGAGGCCTACGAAGAGGTGCGCTACGAGGGCTACGGCCCCGGCGGTGTCGCGCTGATTGTCGACACCTTGACCGACAACAAGAACCGCACCGTGGGCGAAGTGCGCCACGTGCTGAGCAAGCACGGCGGCAGCATGGCCGAGGCGAATGCGGTGTTGTGGAACTTCGAACAGAAGGGGCTGATCACCTTCGAGAAAGGCGGCATTGACCCCGACACACTGTTCGAGCAGGCCGCCGAGGCGGGCGCCGAAGACCTGGACACCGAGGGCGACCTGTTCGAGGTGACGACGGAAGCCAGCGACCTGCACGCCGTGCTCAACGCACTCGAGGGCCAAGGGTATCAGGCGACGGAAGCGAAGCTGACCATGGTGCCGAAGACCACGGTGAGCGTCGACAGCGACGGCGTGACCTCGATCTTGAAGGTGCTGGAAGCCTTGGAAGACCTCGACGACGTGCAGGATGTCTGGTCGAACGCCGACATCACCGAAGAGGCGATGGCCGCCGCGATGGCCGACTAGCCGCCGCGTGCTGGCGCTCGGCTTCGACCCCGGCACCGCGACCACCGGCTACGGCGTGGTCGAGATGAAAGGCTCGCGCCTGCGTTACGTGGCGCACGGCACCATCGACACGCCCGCCCACACGCATTTCGCCACGCGCCTGCAACAGATTCATCAGGAAGCCGGGCGCCTGCTGGCCGAGTACCGCCCGGCCGCCGTCGCCATCGAGAAGATCTATTTCAAGCAGAACGTGACCACCGGCATCGCCGTGGCCCAGGCGCGGGGTGTACTCGCATTGGCTGTGGCCGAGGCGGGCCTGCCGCTGGGCGAATTCTCACCCGCCGAAGTCAAGGCCGCCGTGGTCGGCTTTGGCCGCGCCGAGAAGCGGCAGGTGCAACAGATGATTCAGCGCCTGCTCGCCCTCGACGCCTTGCCCCGCCCCGACGACGCTGCCGACGGACTCGGCCTGGCCATCTGCCTGCTGCACGCCGGCCTGTCCAACGCGGCCCCCGCCACCTG
>CAYMLC010000463.1:0-2865 GCA_964390765.1 uncultured Nitrospirales bacterium | reverse complement strand
ACAATGCCGAGGCGTTGCTGTACAGCACGCGCAAGGCGCTGAACGAAGCGGGCGATACGCTGGACGCGGATACGCGCGGCAAGGTGGAGGCAGCACTCGAGCGGCTGGATGCGGCGCTGAAGGGCGGCGACACCAATGAGCTGGATTCGGCCATGCAGGGCGTGCAGCAGGTGGCCCAGGCGCTGGCGCAGGCGGCGGCGCAAGGTGCCCAGACCGCGGGTCCGCAGCAGGCCGGCCCGGAGTATGTGGATGAAGGCGAGGCCGTTGGGGCGGGCGTTGGCGCCGGAGCGCGCACGCACGGCGGCGGCCGGCAGGACAGCGACACCATCGACGCCGACTACACCGTGGTCGACGACCAGGCGCGCAACAACTAAGCGTGGCCTGTAGCCATAGATTGCACGGCCCGGGTTTCCCCAGTGGAGCCCGGGCTGTTGCGTTTACGCGCTACGCGAAGCGGTATACCTGAAAGTCCGTCTCGCTCGGCGGGCCGGGCGCCAGATGCAGAACCGGCGGCGTGGTCATCTCCATCACCACGCTGGCCGCGGTAAAGGTAGCGCCGAGGTCGTCGGGGTTATGCGGGCGGCACACGGGCAACTCGGCATTGTCGCGCGACATCAGGATGTTCTTGATGTAGGCGGGATCGATATTCTCGGGCAGGTCGGCCAGCCGCTCTTCCACGATTTGCAGGCGCGCATCGCTGCTGGTGAGGCGGGCCGGATTGTCCGACAGCGCTTGCTCCATGAATTGCGCCAGGTCGGTGTCTTCGTTCACCAGCGGATGGTTGGTGTGATACACGACACCGTCGAGCGCGGGCGGGTCGAATTGGACAACGGCGCCCGCGGAACACTCGAAACTGATGACGTTGACGGGGCCACCGAGGATGTAGTTCTGCCCCGAAGCGTGCTTCACGTTTTGGACGAAATCGACGGCCGCCTGATAGTGGGGCTGCGCCAGGATGCCGCGCGTTACGGCATTGACCGGCAGGCCGTCGACGGCCACATCGAGCTGGCGCAGCGAGTTGTTGCACACGCCGACGGGCGCGTTGTTGAGCCCCATGATACCGAGCATGCCGGCCACACTGAAGACGTAGGCCTGTAGTTCGCTGTCGGGATAGTCGATATGCAGCAGGACTTCGAAGCCTTCACTGCCCGAGGCGATGTCCATGTTCTGCGCGATGACGGGCGGTGTATCGGGGCCGCGTTCGAAGCCAAGCGAAGTGCAACCGCGCAATTCGGCCAGGTCGGCCCCCGCCATTTTCAGCCGCGCATACCACCACTGCTCATCGGTCAGGTTGAACGCCATCAGCATCGCGGGGTCTACATCGGCGCCCTCGGCGATGCCCGCCAACTCTTCGAGCAGGTCGGGCGTCCAGCGCTCCATGGCCTTGTCGAAATCGGTATTGCCGAGGAAATCCTGCACAAAGGCCTCGGCAGGTACGCCCGCCTGTTGCGAGAGATAGGCGGCCCACACGCCGAGGAAAGGCTGGATGATTTCGCGCAGGGTTTCGCCGTGCTGGCGCCCGCGTTCGCGGGGGGTGCCCGACAGCTTGATCACGCGTATGCCGTCTTCGGGCTTGGCGGCACTTTGCGCGTGCGCGCTGCTTCGGCCGAACAGGGTGACAGCGGCCATTGCGGCGGCCTGGGCACTGGTCTGCTTGAGAAAGGTGCGGCGGTTCATGGGGCGCCTCCTCCAGTTGTGACCCTTCACTATCCAGAAGGGCCGCGGCCCAGTCAATAGAGTGTGCATAGGCCATGGCATGGTGTGCGCGGCACACGAAAAGGAGCCCGGCCATGCGCCTGCCCATTTACCAAGTCGATGCGTTTGCCGACCGCGTATTTGCGGGTAACCCGGCGGCGGTGGTGCCGCTCGAGCAGTGGTTGCCCGACGCCACGCTGCAGGCCATCGCGAATGAGAACAACCTGGCGGAGACGGCCTTCTTCGTGCGGGAGGAAGGGGGCTATCGGCTGCGCTGGTTCACCCCCACGGTCGAGGTCGATCTGTGCGGCCACGCCACGATTGCGACCGCGCATGTGCTCTTCGAAGCACTCGGCGTGCCGGGCGACGCCTTGCGCTTTGACACCCGCAGTGGCGCGGTACGCGTGACACGGAAAAGCTCGCGCTTGACGCTCGACTTCCCGCGCCATCCGGCCACTCCGATGGACGATGCCGAAGCCTTGCTCCGCGCCCTGGGGCTGCGCACGGCGACCTTTGTGGGAGGGGCGGCGTTTCACCTCGTCGTCGTCGAGTCGGAGGAACAGGTGGCCGCGCTCGCGCCGGACCAAGCTGCGCTGCTGGCGGCCGGTGGCAATGCGATCGTGACGGCGCCGGGCCGTACGTGCGACTTCGTTTCGCGTTTCTTCGCACCCGCCTACGGCATTGCCGAAGACCCGGCCACCGGCGCCGCGCACTGCACCCTCATCCCCTACTGGTCCGAGCGCCTGGGCCGCAACGCGCTTGTCGGGCGGCAGCTCTCGGCGCGCGGTGCAACACTCTATTGCGAAGACCGCGGTACCCGCGTAGGGATCGGAGGCGAGACGCAGCTCTATATGGCGGGCCATATCGACGTGCCGGTGCGCAGCGCTCTAACAAACTAGGCCCGTGCTTGCAGTTGCCCCTGCTTGATAAGCTCTGTACAGCAGCTACCAGGGAGGTACACCGTGTGCGCACGCAACGTTTTTTCCGGCGCGCTTTCTTGTTGGGTGTGCTCGTGACGGGCGGCATGAGTGTGCCGGCGACGGCCCAGCCCAACGATTGGGAGAATCCACAGCTCACGCACATTAACCGGCTTCCCGCCCGTGCGACGCTGCCGGCCTACGCGAGTCGCGCGGCGGCCCTTGCCGGCGGCGAAAGTACGCGGCAGGTTTC
>CAYMLC010000462.1:0-2869 GCA_964390765.1 uncultured Nitrospirales bacterium | reverse complement strand
GCGCTAACCCGTTGGCGCCGGTCGTATTGGCATTGCCTTTGCACAGTGCATGGGTCTGGCCGCCCAGGCGGCCTGTAGCGTACCGATACGTAGCGATAGGCTGTTCGCCCTACGATTTGGTAGGCTATAGGCTGTCTGTCTGCCGCCAGCAAGTAGGTAGTCACAGTGCAAGGATTGCAGCCCATGATTCAGTTGGATACCTATGACCCCGAGGGCTTCTTCGACGAGATGGTGATGGCGCCGGGCACAGCGCGCCCGGGTATGGAATCGTTGGTGCAGAAGCTGGGCCTGATGGATGGCAATGACCTGCGGGCGCGCCAGCGTATCGCCGAGCGCACGCTCTTCCAGATGGGCATCACGTTCCAGGTGTATGGGGAAGACGCGGGTACCGAACGAATCTTCCCGTTCGATGTGATCCCGCGCATCGTGACGGCGAAGGAGTGGGATTGGATCGAGCGCGGGCTGAAGCAGCGCATTCATGCGTTGAACCTTTTCCTGGCCGACATCTACGACGGGCGCAAGATTGTGCGCGATGGCGTGGTGCCGGACTATGTGTTGCAGTCCTCGAATGCCTATCGTCCGCAGTGTGCGGGGCTCGAGCCGCCGCATGGCATCTGGTGCCACATCAGCGGCACCGACCTGGTGCGCGACGGCGATGGCCAGATCTACGTGCTGGAAGACAATGTGCGCTGCCCGTCCGGTGTGAGCTATGTGCTCGAGAACCGCGAGGTGATGAAGCGCAGCATGCCGCAGGTCTTCTCAGCGGGGCGGGTGCGGCCGGTCGAAGAATATCCCAGCCGGCTGCTGGCCGCGCTGACCCACCTGGCGCCTGAGTGGGTGAGCAATCCCGAGGTGGCCGTACTCACGCCGGGGGTGTTCAATTCGGCCTACTTCGAGCACAGCTTCCTGGCGCAGCAGATGGGCGTCGAATTGGTAGAGGGGCGCGACCTGGTGGTGGTGGACGGGCACGTGAAGATGCGCACGACCCGTGGCTTCGAGCGCGTGGACGTGTTGTACCGCCGCATCGATGACGATTTCATGGACCCGTGCGCGTTCCGCCCGGACTCGATGTTGGGTGTGCCGGGCCTGATGGAGGCCTACCGCAAGGGGAATGTGGCGCTTGCCAATGCGCCGGGCACGGGCGTGGCGGATGACAAGGTGATCTACGCGTACATTCCGCGTGTCATCAAATACTATCTGGACGAGGAGCCCATCATCCCGAATGTGCCGACCTTTATGTGCTGGGAAGACGAGAGCCTGCGCTATGTGGTCGACAACCTGGATAAGCTCGTGGTGAAGGCCGCCAATGAATCGGGTGGCTATGGCATGCTGATTGGCCCGCACGCCAGTGAGGAGGAGCGCGAGAAATTCCGGCAACTGGTGCTGGACAACCCGCGCAATTACATTGCCCAGCCTACGCTGTCGCTTTCGCGTGTGCCCACGATTTGCGGCGATGCGTGTGAGGGGCGGCACGTTGACCTGCGGCCCTATATTCTCTACGGCGAAGATATCTATGTCTTGCCGGGTGGCCTGACGCGCGTGGCCCTGCGCAAGGGGTCTCTGGTCGTAAACTCATCGCAAGGGGGTGGCAGCAAGGATACATGGGTGCTGGACGGGGCCGAAGTCCGCTAAGCGCCGCGCTATGCTCAGCAGAGTCGCCGATTCCATATTCTGGATGTGCCGCTACATTGAGCGTGCCGAGAACATCGCGCGCTTTATCATTGTCAATTGGCACTTGGAACTCGACACGACCGTGCCCCAGGCCACACAGTGGGCGCCGCTGGTGGCGGTCACGGCCGACGAGGAGGCTTTCGAGCGGCGCTACGACAGCTACAAGCGGGACAATGTGATCCAGTTTCTCGCCTTTGACCGCGAGTATGACAACTCCATTATCACTTGTCTGGAGCGTGCGCGCGAAAACGCGCGCTCCATTCGCGAGATAATCTCGTCTGAGATGTGGGAGTCGGTGAATACCTTCTACCTCTCGGTGCAGGAAGCAGCGGCAGCGGGGCCGCACCTGGCTTCTCCGTATGATTATTTCAACAGTATCGTTCGCGCCAGCGCTGAGTTTGTGGGCTTCACGATGACGACCTTGACCCGCGACGAGAGCTGGCACTTCTGCCGGGCCGGGCGCATGCTCGAGCGCGCCGACAAGACGTCGCGTGTGCTCGACGTGAAATACTTCTACCTCTTGCCTTCGGTCACGGATGTGGGCACGCCGGTCGACCAGATACAGTGGGGCGCACTGCTGCGTTCCACCAGTGCGCTGCAGTCCTACCGCCAACTGTACGGCCCTATTGTGCCGCGCAACGTGGTGGAGTTGCTGCTGCTCTCACGCTATTTTCCGCGCAGTGTGCGCTACTGTTGTGAGCGCGTGCAGGATTCGTTGCACTCGATGACGGGCGCTACGGTCGGTACCTACAGCGACCAGGCGGAACGGCGTGCGGGCCAGGTGTTGTCGGAGCTGGCGTATGCGCAGGTCGACGATGTCATTTCGCACGGGTTACATGAATTCATTGATCGCACGCAGACGCAGCTCAACGCCGTGGGTATCGCTATTCAGGATACCTACTTCGTGGCGCGGCACGTGCCCGGCGCAGTGAAGGCGCCCGAGGGCAGCAGCCAATCGCAAGCGCAGAGCTGAGCACGGTGGGACTGGGCAGAGTTGGACTGAGCACTGTCAATGTGAGCGCGGGCGACCAGGCCCCTTAACCCTCCAGAATCGCGCGCCACGCGAGCAGAATAGATTCCGCTTCGCGTTCGGGGCTGTATGCATCGGCGATAAATTCCGCGGCCTGCCTCTCCATCTCGCGCGTGTCGGTTTGCAAATAGTGCTCCACCGTTTCGACATAGGTGGTGATATCTCCGA
>CAYMLC010000461.1:0-2891 GCA_964390765.1 uncultured Nitrospirales bacterium | reverse complement strand
GCCGCGGCGGCGCCGCCGGCCACCATGCCCGAGCCACCCGCCGCCTTTCTGCAGGCGCTGTTCACCTCGCGGCGCGACCTGCGCCGCCTGCGCGAGATGGCCGAGTCGCTGGAGCTCGAGCGCGCGGCCCACGCCGTGGACCTGCAACGCGAGCGCGAAGCGGCCGGCACCCTGCGCGATGCCATGGTCGAGCTGGCCGGCGATACGGAGGCCCGGCGCGCGGTCTGGCTGCAGGACCGCCTGACGCGTCTGCTTGGCGCGCGGCGCGTGCGCGTGTGGGAGGCCGAAGAGGCGATGCCACCGGCGCTGTCGGTGGACACGGCCGACGATCCGCCGCTGGGCATTCTGCCGGCTGCGCTGCTGCACACGCTCGCAGCGGAGGGGCCGGTCATGCTAGTAAGGGCATCCGAGGCGCCGTTTGGCCCGCTGCTGCTGGAGCAGGGTGGGCTGTTGCCCGAGGCGCATACCGTGCTGTTGGCGCGGTGGCGCCGGCCCCAGGGCGGTGCGCGCGTCTTGCTGGCCGAGTATGAAGTGGGGCTGCCCCCGGCCGAGGCCCATGCCGCGGCCGCGCTGCTGGTCTTGAGTTGGCCCCGTGGCGCATCGGCAGCCGAAGACCCGGAAGAAGGAGACGAGTATGGCAGTACATGACTGGACGATACGCCTTATAGGCGCGGCCGGGTTGGCCTGGGCGGCGCTGTGTTGTGGCCCGGCGGCGGCCCAGGACAAGCCGCAGGCGACCGTCGGTGTTTATCCGCAAGAGGTGGTCTACAAATACACCGCCGAGGCGGGGCTGCCCGCCGAAGCCGTGAGCGACGTGGCGATCGACGCCGCGGGCCACGTATTCGCCGCTACCGCAGCCGGCGTCGCGCGTCAGACGGAAGACGGTTGGACCCTGTTGCTCGAGACCGAAGCGGACGCGGCGGAGCTGTTCGGTAACGAGGGCAGCGTCTATGCCCGCGTGCCGGGCGGCTACCGCGACCAGTTCTATGCGCTGGGTGAAGACGCCGAAGCCGTGCGCCTGCCGGGCGACCTGGCCGGGGTCAATGCGCTGCGGCAGTTGACCACGGTGTCGCGCGCGATTGGCGAGGACCTGGACGTCATGGACTGGGCCATCGGCCCTGATGGCCTGTTTGCCGCTGCCACCAGTGCCGGCCTGTGGGAAAAGGCGCCCGACGCCGAGTGGGAACCGGTCGAGGCGCGCGATGCCGGCGGGCGCACCTGGGCCACGCACGATGTGCGCGCCGTGACCTACGACAGCGAAGGCCGCCTGTGGGCCGCGCAGCCGGCGGGCGTGGTCTGCCGCGATGGCGATACGTGGCGCTTCTACACCGGCGCAGACGGCCTGCCCTACAACGACTTTACCTGTGCCGCCGCCGGGCCCGACGGCGTGGTGTGGTTTGGCACGCGCCTGGGCGCGGTGCGCTTCGACGGCGAAGCGTGGGCCTATCGCCAGGGGCCGCAGTGGCTGCCGGACGACGATATCGCCGGCATTGCCGTGGCGGACGACGGCAGCGCCTGGTTCGCTACGGCGGGGGGCGTCGGCCAGATCGCGCTCGAGCCCATGACGCTGGCCGAGAAGGCGGCGTTCTACGTGGAAGAGGTCGAGCAGTACATCAAGCGCACGGAAAAGGGCTACACCTCCGAGGTGCGGCTGGCAGCGCCCGGCGACAAGTCGGAGATCATCTACACCGACAGCGATAACGACGGCTTGTGGACGTCGATGTATGGCGCGGCCGAGTGCTATGCCTACGCCGTAACCGGCGATCCGGGCGCAAAGGAACGCGCGACCGAAGCCTTCGAGGCGCTGCGTTTCCTGCAGACGGTGACGCAGGGCGGCGAGGACACCCCGCCGGAGGGCTATGTCGCGCGCACCATCCTGCCGGGCGACGGCCCGGACCCCAACGAGGGCCGCGTCGAAAGCGACCGGCGCAAGCGCGAGACCGACGATTATCTGTGGAAGGTGTACGAGCCGCGCTGGCCGAAGAGTGCCGACGGCGAGTGGTACTGGAAGAGCGACACCAGCTCGGATGAACTGGACGGCCACTACTACTTCTACCCGCGCTACTACGACCTGGTGGCCGAGACGGAGGAAGAGAAAGCGGCCGTGGTCGAGGTCGTGCGCAAGCTGACCGACCACCTGATCACGCACGGCTTCTACATGGTTGACCACGACGGCACGCCCACGCGCTGGGCGGTGTATGCGCCGGAGTCGCTGAACGAGGACCCGAACTGGTTCAACGAACGCGGTCTGAAGTCGCTCAGTATCCTCAGCTATCTTGCGGTGACGGCGCACATGACCGGCGACGACAAGTACCGCGAGATCATGCAAGAGCTGATCGAAGAGGACAAGTACCTGGCCAATCTGATGGTGCCGAAGGTGCAGATGGGCGTCGGCTCGGGCAACCAGAGCGACGATGAGATGGCCATCATGTGCTTCTACAATCTGATGCAGTATGCCGAAGACCCGGTGCTGCGCGAGTGGGCCGGCTACTCCTTCTACCGCTACTGGATGTTGACGGCGAACGAGATGAACCCGCTGTTCCACTTCTCGTATGCCGCGCATGGGTTGGGCGCCGAGGTCACGAAGCCGTGGGGTACGTTTCCGCTGGTCATGCACGGCGATTGGCTGGAAGACAGCGTCGCTACGTTGAAGGGCTTTTCGCTGGACCGGGTCGCGTGGCCGCACCAGAATTCGCACCGGCTGGATGTGGTGCAGCTTTCGTGGCAGACCTCGAGCGAGCCGTACGAGCCCATGCATAACGGGCGGGGCCACCGGAACAACGGCAAGGTGCTGCCCATTGAAAACCGCCACGTGAACCATTGGAACCACGACCCCTGGCGCCTGGATACGGGCGGCAACGGCACGATGCTGAGCAGTGGCGCGGCGTTTC
>CAYMLC010000460.1:0-2899 GCA_964390765.1 uncultured Nitrospirales bacterium | reverse complement strand
CCCCGGCGCCAAGGGCGAATACAAGCCCGAGTGGGTCGGCAAGAACGGCGAACTGCTGCAGCCGGGACGCGTCTATCCGGACGTCGATTCCGTCATCATGGCGTTTGAGGCGGGCGAGGTAGACATGCACGCCGGTATCAAGGTGCGCGACCACGAAGGCGTCATTGACACCACGGTGGGGCGCGTACTGTTTGCGGATGCGCTGCCCTATGAAATCACGATCGCGGATGTGAACCGTGAATTGGACCAGGGCTCGATTGGCCAGGTCATTGCGCGCTGCTATCAGAACCATGGCCACGCCAAGACGGTTGAGCTGCTGGACCGCCTGAAGAAGGCGGGCTTCAAGTATGCGACGCTGTCGGGTCTGTCGATTGCCATGAGCGACCTGGTGGTGCCGGAGGAGAAGAAGGAACTGATCGCCACGGCGCAGGACGCGGTGAACAAGATCGACGAGCAGTATCAGAACGGTCTGATCACCGAGGGCGAGCGCTACAACAAGATCATCGACGTGTGGACCAACACCACCGAGCAGGTGTCGGCCGCCATGTTGAAGCAGATGGAAGAGAACGAGCAGGGCTTCAGCGGCGTCTACCTGATGTTCAAGTCGAAGGCGCGCGGCTCGAAGTCGCAGATTCGCCAGCTGGCCGCCATGCGCGGGCTGATGGCGAAGCCCTCGGGCGAGATTATCGAGTCGCCGATTACCTCGAACTTCCGCGAGGGCCTGACCGTGGTCGAGTACTTCATCTCGTCGCACGGTGCGCGTAAGGGCCTGGCCGACACGGCGCTGAAGACAGCGGACGCCGGCTACCTGACGCGCCGCCTGGTCGACGTGGCACAGGACGTGAGCATCGAGGAGCAGGATTGCGGCACGCTCTCGGGCGTGTGGGTCGAGCCGCTGATGGACGGGTCCGACATCATCGCCCCGCTGCCCGAGCGTGTGGCCGGGCGCCACGCGCTCGACGATGTGATGGTGCCGGGCCGTGAAGAGCCCATCGTGAAGGCGGACCAGGAAATCACCGAAGAGCTGGCGCAGGAAATCGTCGACGCCGGCCTGCCGGGTGTCACCATTCGCTCGGCCCTTACCTGCCAGAGCAAGCGCGGCATCTGCCAGTTGTGCTATGGCCGCAACCTGGCCACGGGCAAGCTGGTGGAAATCGGCGAGGCCGTTGGCATCATTGCCGCGCAGTCCATCGGCGAGCCGGGCACGCAGCTGACCATGCGCACCTTCCACATCGGTGGTGCAGCCACGCGCCAGGTCGAGAGCACCGACATCAAGATGCCGGATAGCGGCACGCTGGAATTCCGCAACGTGCGCATCGCGAAGAACCGCGCGGGCGAGACCGTGGTGGTGAACCGCGGTGGCGAAATCGGCGTGCTCGGCAACGACGGCAAGGAACTGCACCGCTTTGCCGTGCCGACCGGCTGTGTGCTGCACGCGGGTGACGGCCAGAAGGTGAAGAAGGGTGCGGTGCTGTACAACTGGGACCCGTACAACATCTCCATCATGGCCGAGACGGAAGGTATCGTGCGGCTCGAGGGCATGGTGGAAGGTGTGACCATGCGCGTGGAGACGAACCCGGATACGGGCCTGGAAGAGCGCGTGGTGACGGAACACAAGCAGAATCTGCACCCGCAGATCACGCTGCTGGATAAGGACGGCGCGGTGCTGTCTTTTGCCACGGTGCCGGCGCAGACCCACGTGCAGGTGAAGGATGGCGATGAAGTGCAGGCCGGCGACTTGCTGGCCAAGACACCACGCACGATCAGCAAGACCAAAGACATCACCGGTGGTCTGCCGCGCGTGGCCGAGCTCTTCGAAGCGCGCCAGCCGAAGGACCCCGCCATCATCAGCCACATCGACGGTATCGTCGAACTGGGCGGTACGGCCAAGGGCCAGCGCAAGGTGAAAGTGGTGCCGCAGGTGGGTAAGGAACGCGAATACACCATTCCGCACGGTAAGCACCTGAACGTGCAGACGGGCGACCGCGTGTATGCCGGCCAGAGCCTGACCGACGGCCCGGTCATTCCGCAGGACATTCTCGAGGTGCGCGGTGAAGAGCACCTCCGCCGCTACCTGCTGGACGAGGTGCAGCAGGTATACCGCCTGCAGGGTGTGCGCACCAACGACAAGCACATCGAGGTCATCATCCGGCAGATGCTGCGCAAGGTGCGCATCAAGGACGACCCGGGCGACACGCCCTTCCTCGCCCATGAAGAGGTGGACAAGCTGCGCTTTGCCGAGGCGAACATGCAGACACAGCAACGCGACGGCCGCCCGGCCGAAGCCGAGCCGGTGTTGCAGGGCATCACCAAGGCCGCGCTGTCGACCGAGAGCTTCGTGGCGGCGGCCTCGTTCCAGCAGACCACGCGCGTGCTGACCGAGGCGGCGTTGAGCGGCAAGCGCGACTATCTGCGCGGGCTGAAGGAGAACGTCATCATCGGGCACCTGATCCCGGCGGGCACCGGCCACCAGATATACCAGCGCACCCAGCCCGTGCTCACCGCAGCCGAAGGCATGGACTTCTCCGACGAGCTGGAAATCAGCGCCGAGGAAGAAGCGGCCGGCGGTGAAGGCGAAGAGGCCGTCGGCGCGGAAGGTTAAGAGTCCCGCGCCACAATCCAAGCATCATGCCGCGGCGCTGTCCCGAGTGGGGCAGCGCCGCTTTCCTTTTCGCGCTCGCCGGGCAGCCGGCCCCGCTCCGATACGATACCGAGCGCGCTCGCACGCCGCGCCCCGCAACTGCATGCGTGCGCCTCGCCTGCGTGCGAATTGACTGGCCACACAGGCACCCCCTATCCTATGGAGCTTCCCCCCGAGGCGGCGTGGCCAAGTGGTAAGGCAGGGGCCTGCAAAGCCCTTATCCCCGGTTCGATTCCGGGCGCCGCCTCCAGTTTTCTT
>CAYMLC010000459.1:1083-2905 GCA_964390765.1 uncultured Nitrospirales bacterium | reverse complement strand
GAAACCCTACAGCCAAAAGCAGGCGTGCCAGATATGTTCCGAAAAGGTCTTGCACGCCGCACCTCCCGTACCCGATAGGTACATACGCGACCCGCACAGATAGTGCGCGCGTGCGACACACACTATTCGCATGCTGCGAAAATTTCAAGCCCCAAACCTCGCCTGAAACGCCCCTTCACTCCTAGTCTAACTATTACTTATATCAAATCCTGGACAAAACGAAAAGCCCCAAACCTGACCGGAATACTAGCGATTCCAGAAAAACACTGGCCAATACCCCGCAGGTCTGGTATTCTATTGCCTAGCAACTGTGCTAGCTATCCCGCAGCTGCCGGTTTTGCCGGCATAGCAATAGTACTGAAATGGAACATATGACCCCATCTACACTCACCCTCGACGCCAACGAAGCCGTCGCGCGCGTCGCCTACGCGCTCAGCGAAACCATTGCCATCTACCCCATTACCCCCGCGTCGCCGATGGGAGAGTGGGCCGACAAGTGGAGCAGTGAGGGCTATCCAAACCTGTGGGACGCCGTGCCCGAAGTCGTGGAAATGCAGAGCGAAGGTGGCGCCGCAGCAGCGGTACACGGGGCTTTGCAGGCGGGCTCGCTGAGTACGACCTTCACCGCCTCGCAGGGTCTGCTCCTCATGATCCCGAACATGTACAAGATCGCAGGCGAACTGTCGCCCACCGTTTTTCATATCGCCGCGCGCGCCATTGCCGCGCAGGGCTTGAGCATCTTCGGAGACCACAGCGATGTGATGGCTGTCCGCCAGACTGGCTGGGCGATGCTGGCGTCGAACAGCGTGCAAGAAGCCATGGACATGGCGTTGATTGCACACGCGGCCACGCTCGAAAGCCGCATCCCCTTTATCCATTTCTTCGATGGTTTCCGCACATCACACGAGATCGCCAAGATTGCCGAGGTTGATGCCGCGACCATACATGCCCTGGTGCGCAGCGAATGGGTCATGGCGCACCGCGCGCGGGCGCTCTCGCCCGACCGGCCGGTATTGCGCGGTACCGCCCAGAATCCGGACCTCTACTTTCAGGGCCGTGAGACTGTAAATCCGTATTACCATCAATGCGCCACCATCGTCCAGCAAACCATGGACCGGTTCGCCGCCGCAACCGGTCGGCAGTACCGCCTGTTCGACTACTCGGGCGCACCCGATGCGGAAGACGTGCTCGTGCTGATGGGGTCGGGCGCTGGCGCCGTGCAGGAAACGGTCGAACGGCTAGGTGCCGAGGGCCGCAAGGTAGGCCTGTTGCAGGTGCGCCTGTATCGGCCGTGGGAGAGCGCCGCCTTCTGTGCGGCCTTGCCCCCCACTACCAAGCGCCTCGCCGTGCTCGACCGTACCAAGGAGCCCGGCAGCGGCGGTGAACCGCTCTACCTCGACACCCTGTGCGCCTTGGCCGAAGCGTGGCCGCACGGCGCAGCGCCGCGCGTGACAGGCGGCCGCTATGGCCTGGGTTCGAAGGAATTCACCCCCGCCATGGTGAAGGCGGTCTACGACAACCTGGCCGCGGATACCCCGAAGAACCATTTCACGGTGGGCATCCACGACGATGTGACGCACACCAGCCTGCCCTGGGACGAGACTTTCTCGACCGAACCGCCGGACAGTCTGCGGGCCCTGTTCTATGGGCTGGGCTCGGACGGCACGGTGGGCGCCAACAAGAACTCAATCAAGATTCTTGGCACGCACACCGACAACCACGTGCAAGGCTACTTTGTCTACGATTCAAAGAAGTCCGGCTCGATGACGGTCTCGCACCTGCGCCTCAGCCCGCACCCCATCCGCAGCACCTACCTTATCAG
>CAYMLC010000459.1:584-1073 GCA_964390765.1 uncultured Nitrospirales bacterium | reverse complement strand
TGCCAATTTCGTGGCGTGCCACCAGGCGCAGTTTCTCGGCAAGGTCGATATGCTGCGCCAGGCCGAGCCGGGGGCCGTGTTCCTCTTGAACAGCATCCACGGGCCGGACGAGGTGTGGACCCACATGCCCGCCTCGGTGCAAGCGCAGATTATCGACAAACAACTGCGCTTTTATGTGATCGATGCCTACGCCGTGGCGCGCGAGGCGGGCCTTGGCCGCCGCATTAATACGGTCATGCAGACCTGCTTCTTCGCAATCAGCGGCCTGATGCCGCGTGAAGACGCCATCGCCGCGATTAAGGACGCCATCCGCAAGAGCTACAGCAACCGCGGCGAGGTGATCGTACAGAAGAACATCGACGCCGTTGACCGCGCGCTGGCCCATCTGCACGAAGTACCGCTGCGCACCACGCCGGCCAATGCGCCGGCGCCGAAGCCCACGGTGCCCGATGCGGCGCCCCCCTTCGTGCGCGAGGTCACCGCGTTCAT
>CAYMLC010000459.1:0-574 GCA_964390765.1 uncultured Nitrospirales bacterium | reverse complement strand
ATTCCCGTGTGGGACCCCGATGTCTGCATCCAGTGCGGCAAGTGCGTGCTGGTCTGTCCCCACTCCGTCATCCGTGGCAAGGTGTATGACCCCGCCGCGCTGAGCGACGCCCCCGAAGGCTTTCCCTCCACCCGCGCCAAGTGGAAGGAAATGCCCGACCACGCCTACACCCTGCAGGTGGCCCCGGAAGATTGCACGGGTTGCCGGCTGTGCGTGGAAGTGTGCCCCGCCAAGAACAAGCGAGAGGTCGGGCGCAAGGCCATCAACATGGAAGCACAGCCGCCGCTCCTGGAGAAGGAGCGCGCCAACTGGGACTTCTTCCTGCAACTGCCCGAGCCCGACCGCGACAAGCTGAACCTGAACTTGGTGAAGGACGTGCAGACACTCGAGCCGCTCTTCGAGTTCTCGGGCGCATGTTCGGGCTGTGGTGAAACCCCGTATATCAAGCTGATGACGCAGTTGTTCGGCGACCGCGCACTGGTCGCCAATGCCACGGGTTGCTCGAGCATCTATGGCGGCAACCTGCCCACGACGCCCTGGTCGGCCAACGACGCGGGGCGCGGCCCGGCCTGGT
>CAYMLC010000458.1:0-2936 GCA_964390765.1 uncultured Nitrospirales bacterium | reverse complement strand
CGCGACTTCGTGAGCCCCGACGACGTGAAGGGTTTGGCCAACGCCATACTGGGCCATCGCCTGGTGCTGCGCCCCGAGTACGAGATCGAAGGGTTGACCACGAACGAGGTGGTTACGGAGATCATGACCGAGGTCACGGTACCGCGCTGATGGCGCCGCGTGGGCGATTGATAGCTCTGGCGGCCCTGGCCTTTGGCGTGCTGGGACTCTTGCCGGCTGCCGTTCCCGGCTTGACGGGCACGGCCGGTGCGCTGCTGTTGCTGTTGGCCGTGGTGGCCGCGGGCGACGCCGTGTTCAGCACGGGGCGCGCGCGGGGGGTGCACGTGTCGCTACCCGACATCAGCCGGTTGGCGCGGCAACGGCCGGGCGAACTGAAGGTGACGGTAGAGGCGGCGCACCCGCTGCCCGGTGGCACGTGCCTTGGACTGGCCTTGCCCAATGATTTTTACGACGCACCCGAGCGAAAAGCCCTGTCGCTGCCGGCGGACAAGCCCAGCGTGCAGTTGACGTGGCCCGTGACCCCGCAGGAGCGCGGCGCCTACACGATTGCCACTGCGCATCTCGAAGCACCTTCCTGGCTGGGCCTGTGGAGCATGCGCCGCAGCCAGCCTTTGGATGCACGCGTGCGGGTCTACCCCGACCTCAGCCGCGACCGGCGCCGCCTGGCGGGCCTGTTTCTCAACCGCGGGCAGCTGGGCTGGAAGCAGCAGCGGCAGCTGGGCAAAGGGCGCGAATTCGAGCAATTGCGCGAGTACCAGCCGGGCGACGGCTACGAAGACATCCACTGGAAAGCGACGGCGCGCCGCTCGCATCCGGTGACGAAGCTGTATCAGGTGGAGCGTACGCAGGAGGTGTACGCGATTCTCGATACCTCGCGGCTGAGCCGGCGGTGGGTGGCGGGCGAAGAGCACGAGCCGCAACTCGAACGCTTTCTGGTGGCAGCGCATCTGCTGATGCTGGCGGCGCAGCAACAGGGCGACCGCTTTGGTACGGTGGCGTTCGCCGAGCGCGTGGCCACCATTATCCGCGCGGGGCGCGGCGCCACCCACTACGCCACCTGCCGCGATGCGCTGTACCGGTTGCGCCCGGCCCCGGTGAACCCCGACTACGAAACGCTGGCCACCGAGTTGCGGCTGAGGCTGCGCCAGCGCGCACTGCTGGTTTTTCTGACCGACCTCGACGACCCGGTCATTGCCGAGCACTTCGCGGCGAGCATGCGGCTGATTTCGCGGCAACACCTGGTCTTGGTAGTGGGGCTGTTGCCGCCGGGGGCCGCGCCGCTGTTCAGCGCGGGCCGGGCCGATACGCTGGACGCGGTGTATGAACAACTGCGCGGGCACTACGCCTGGCACGACCTGCGCGAGACGCAACGTGTCCTGCATGCGCAGGGTATCAACATGACGCTGACCGACAGCCCCACCCTGAGTCTGGAAGTGGTGCGGCAGTACATGCGTGTCAAGCAGAGGCAGCTGTTGTGATTCTCGATGTGCGCAAGTTTATCGAAGCCGAGCGCCCCTATTGGGAAGAGCTGGATGCCGCTATCGACGCGCTCGAGCGCACTGATGCGCGGCTGACGCTCGGCCGCGCACGCCGCGTGCATTATCTCTATCAACGCGCCAGCAGCGACCTGGCCCGCCTGATTACCTTTGCCGACGAGCCCGAGACGCGTGCCTATCTGGAAGGGCTGGTCGCACGTGCATATGGCGAGATTCACGAGAGCCGCGCACACCATGTGGGCGAGGCGCTGCGCGGCTGGTTCACGGTCAGGTTTCCGCAGGCGTTCCGCCGCCACTTTGGTGCGTTCGTACTGTCTTGCGCACTGTTTCTCGCGGGCAGCGCCTTCGGCGCGGGCATCATAACCTTCGACCCCGAGCAGAAGCCGCAACTGATTCCCCCGATGTTCAGCCACCTCGCGGGCGACCCGAGCGACCGCGTGGCCGATGAAGAGGCAGGGGCACCCGACGTGACCGCCGCACAGAGTGCGCAGTTCTCGACCGCGCTCATGTTCAACAACATTCGCGTGTCTATCTTCGCGCTGGCACTGGGTGTCACGTGGGGTCTGGGCACGGTGCTGGTGCTCTTCAACAACGGCGTGCTGCTGGGCGCGGTCGGCGCAGACTATGTGATAGCGGGCGAGACAGTCTTTCTGGCGGGTTGGCTGCTGCCCCATGGCAGTGTCGAGATACCGGCGATTCTGATTGCCAGCCAGGCGGGCCTCGTGATTGCGGCGGCGCTGGTTGGCTGGCGCGACCGGCGCGGCCTGCGCGCGCGGCTGCGCTCGGTCACGCGCGATGTGGTCACGTTGGTCTTCGGCGTCGCGCTGCTGCTGGTGTGGGCCGGTATCGTCGAGGCCTTCTTCTCGCAGTTCCACGAGCCACTGCTCCCCTATCCGCTGAAGATTGCGGTCGGGGTCATCCAGCTGGTGGCGCTGTTCACATTCCTGAGCTACGCCGCACGCGGCAAGACGCCCAAGGACACCGCGCATGCGTGAGACCCATCAGGCGCGTCTCGAAGTGGCGACGCCCGAAGGCGTGGCCTTCGCCCTGCCACTGGCCGGTCCCGCGCAGCGCGCGCTCGCCTGGATTCTCGACCTGGTCGTCATCGTGACCACCCTGTTGCTGCTGGGGCTACTGGGGACCGCCATGCTGGGCCCGCTTACCTTCGGCCTGTACAACGCGCTGCTGCCGCTTGCCGCGCTGATTCTCCTGTTCGGCTATCACCTGACGCTCGAGTGGTTTTTCCGCGGCCAGACGCTGGGCAAGCGGATGCTCGGCATACGGGTGGTCGATGCGGCGGGCCTGCAACTCACCTTTCCCCAGGTCGCGCTGCGCAATCTCATGCGGTCGGTAGACTTCCTGCCCGCCTGCTACGGCGTGGGCGTGGCGGCGGTGTGGTGGTCGCAGCGCCAACAACGCCTGGGCGACCTGGCCGCCAAC
>CAYMLC010000457.1:0-2969 GCA_964390765.1 uncultured Nitrospirales bacterium | reverse complement strand
TCGATAGACTTCACTTCGCCGGCGGTCGATACCGTAATCTTGCGCGCGCCAATGCCCAGCCCGCCCGCGTCCATCAGCAGGTGTATCGCGCGCATCACCGCATCGTAATTCCGAAAGGGCTCACCCATACCCATGAACACGATGTTGGGTGTGCGCGGGTCGCGCGCTTCGTCGCCCAACAGATAAAGCGCCTGCTCTACGATTTCGCCGGGGCTCAGGTTGCGCGTGAAGCCGGCGAGCCCGGTGGCGCAGAAGTCGCATTGCAGCGCACAGCCCACCTGCGAACTCACGCAGATGGTGCGCCGGTCGCGATCGCGAATCAGCACCGCCTCGACGGTCTCGTCATCGGGCAGGCGCAGCAGCGCCTTGCGCGTGCCGGTGCGTGGCGACTCCTGCATCTGCACCAGCTCGAGCCGGCGCGCCAAAGCACACGCCGCCAATTCCGCGCGCAGCGCCTTGGGCAGGTCGGTCATCTCGTCGAACGAGGCCGCGTTCTTGGCGTGCAGCCAGCGGAACAACTGGCGCCCCTGAAACGGCGCAATGCCCAGTTGCGTGCTCAGTTCCTCGGGCGTGTAATCGGTCAGCGTGATCATGGTGTCGCCTCGATAGGCAGGCCGCCTTCGCCAATGCCAAATTCCTCGCGCAGGCGGCGGGCCACTTCTTCGGTGCGCGCGGCCACATCGAACAGGCCCGCTTCGTGCGCCGGGTTCAAGTCGATGCGGCGAAACGCGAAGCGCATGCGGGTGCCTTGCCGGGGAAAGCGCGCATCCACCTCGCCCGGAAACAAAACGTCGTTCACGTCCCGATACTCGGCATAGGTCGTGCGCGCCAACGCAGCGCCCTCGGCGTCAAGACGCACATTCTCCACCAGCCGCCAGGGCGGCCCCTCCACCACACAGCGCCGCCGCGCCCGTTCGGCGCCGGTCCACACTTCGAAGGTGGCGCGCTGCGTGGCGCGGTCATAGTCGGTCACGCGCAGCGCCTGCGGCGGCACGCTGCTCCACGGCTCGGGTACAAACATCTCCGTAGCGATGTCGGCCGGCGCCACACTGAATGGCACATCCTCGAACTGTGCCCCTTCCAACTCGTGAAAATAGGTGCGCTCGGTTGGAAACTCCAGCAGGAACGCCGGGCCGGCGCTCGTGAGGCGCGCCACCGTGGTGCCGTACTTGCGGCCGATGAGGTGCAGCGCATCCGGCCGGCGCCACGCCACGCTGCTCTGGCGCAGCAGTTGGATGGCGGCCAGGTCCGGCGATTCGATCAGCACAGTGGCGGTCGCATAGAAGCCCTGCACCCGCGTGTCGAAGGCAGCCAGGTCCATCAAGACCGCCTCGGCGTCGGGCGCGCCCAGTGGTGGCGGCTCGAGCGGCGGTGGCGCACCGGGCGTCACACAGCCGGCGAGCAGCAGGACAGAGAGCAGAACCGTCAGCACGGCCGGTGGGGCCGGTAAGGCCGGGCGGCGAAGATAGCGAATGGCGCGGCAGGCGGGCATGGGTGGCTTGGGCGGTGCGGGGTTTTGCGCAGCGGCGTGGCTGTTTGTTATCTTCGGGGGCGGTACGCCCAACGGGCGTCGATACGTTGTGTAACCCCGGCCGCCGTGCGCGGTCCGCATGAATTCCGTGGGAGTAGCATACAATGGCACGCAGGTGTGAATACAGCGGCAAGCGCCCGCAGGGCGGCAAGAAGATCGTGCGCCGCGGTAAGGCCAAGCGCGAGGGCGGCATCGGCCAGAACGTGACGGGCATAACCAAGCGCCGTTGGAAGCCGAATCTGCAGACAATTCGCATTGTCGATGAGAACGGCTCGGTACGGCGGGTGAAGGTCTGTGCGCGCTACATCAAGGCGGGCAAGTTTCAGAAGGCGGCCAAGCGCGACTACAAGCCGGCCAACGCGAAGTAACCCACCACGCCCCTTCGTACACTCCAGCGCGGGCGAGCGCTAGCCGCTCCCCCGCGCTTTTTTTGTGCCCGAGCAAAGTGGGCCGCCCGGCATTGGGGTGTGTGCCGCGCGCTAAAACGTGTCGAGGTCGCTCTCGTCCAGGGGAAACACCGTCTCCGCATCCTGAGCCGCCGCCCTGCGGCCGTTGCCGGCACCCGCACCCGGTGCCGGGCGCGCCGGCGCGTTCGCGGGCCGCGCGGGCAAAGCTGCACTCCTGCGCCGCACTGGCCTGTGGCCGGGCGCGCCGCTGCGGTTGTGGGCGATGGTGGGCGGCATGCGTGCCCTGCGCACGCGGCGCGGGACGCGGCGCAGGTGGCTGACCGGGCACGGGCGGCGCATTGCCGATGTGGAAGCCCGAGATGATTTCGCGCAGGCGCGCGGCCTGCATGTTCAGCACCTCGGCACTCGCGGCGGTCTGTTCCGAAGTCGCAGCGTTGGACTGGGTCACGTGGTCCATGTCGGTCGCCGCTTCGTTGATCTGCGTGATGCCCTGCGCCTGCTCCTTCGATGCCGCGGCAATCTCGGCGATGAAGTGGCTGACCTTCGCCGATCTCGCTCAGGATCTGCGCCACCTCGGCCGTGATACGCACGCCGCCGTCGGCACTGCGCACACTGTCTTCGATCATCTCGGTGGTGTTGCGCGCGGCTTCGGCACTGCGCGCCGCCAGGTTGCGTACCTCTTCGGCCACCACGGCAAAGCCCTTGCCCGCTTCCCCGGCACGCGCCGCTTCGACGGCTGCGTTCAGCGCCAGCAGATTCGTCTGAAACGCGACCTCGTCGATGGTCTTGACAATCTTGGCCGTGTGGTCGGCCGACTGCTTGATGCGCGTAATCGCCGTCTCCATCTCGCCCATGGCGGTACTGCCGCGGGCACCCGAATCACTCATCAGGTAGATCGGATTAAGATACGGTGTTCCGTCCTCTTTGGTATCCTGGCGAAGCCCTTTCATCATCTCGTTGGTTACTTCGACACGGGCATGGGTCCAGGTGTCGATCACCTGGTTATACCGTTCGCCCTCGGTCAGGACACC
>CAYMLC010000456.1:0-2979 GCA_964390765.1 uncultured Nitrospirales bacterium | reverse complement strand
CACGTGGGCAACGGCGCCGAACCGGCCGACCTCGACCCGCATCTGGTTACCGGCGTCTCGGAGCACCTGCTGCTCTCGTCCCTGTTTCAGGGGCTGGTCGATGTCGACCTGCAGACCCTGCAACCCATCCCCGGCGTCGCCGCGCGCTGGGAGGTGTCGGACGACGGGCTGACCTATACCTTCCACCTGCGCGAAGACGCCCGCTGGTCGAACGGCGACCCGGTGACGGCGGACCACTTCGTGTACTCGTGGCGGCGCATGCTCACGCCCGCGCTCGCCTCGCAGTACAGCTACCTGCTGCACTGCATCGAAAATGCGCGCGCCTTCAACGAAGGCGATATCGAAGACTTCAGCCTGGTCGGCGTGCGCGCCGAAGACGACCGCACGCTCGTGGTGACGCTCGACCACCCGACCCCCTACTTCCTCACCATGCAGGTACACTTTGCGTGGTATCCCGTGCACCCGCCCACCATCGAGCGGTACGGCAGCATCAGCCGCCGCGGCACCGAATGGACGCGCGCCGGCAACTTCGTGGGCAACGGCCCCTTCGCCCTGGCCGAATGGGCGCCGCAGGAATATGTGCGCACGGTGCGCAACCCCGAATACTGGAATGCCGACGGCGTCGCGCTCGACGGCATCACCTTCTATCCCATCGCCAACGAACAGACCGAAGAGCGCAGCTTCCGCGCGGGCGAATTGCACCTCACCTTTCGCGTGCCGCTGCAGAAGATTCCGCGCTACCGCGAAGACCAGCCCGAGGTGCTGCACCTCGACCCCTACCTCGGCACCTTCTTCTTCCGCCTCAACGTGACGCGGCCGCCCTTCGACGATCCCCGCGTGCGGCGCGCCTTCGGCATGGCCATCGACCGCGAAGCACTGGTGCGCGACATTCTGCGCGGCGGCGAGCAGCCCGCCTACCACTACACCCCGCCCAATACCGCCGGCTATACCGCCGAGGCACGGGTGACGCAGGACGTGGAAGCGGCCCGCGCCCTGCTGGCCGAGGCGGGCTATCCCGGTGGCGCAGGCTTCCCCACCGTCGAGCTGCTCTACAACACGTCGGAAGAAAACCGCATCATCTGCGAGGCCGTGCAACAGATGTGGCGTGAAGGGCTGGGGGTCGATGTGCGCCTGCTCAACCAGGACTGGAAGGTCTACCTCGCCTCGATGCGCGAACTCGACTACGACATCGCGCGTTCGCGCTGGATTGGCGACGTCGTCGATCCCATTAACTTCCTCGAGATGTACCTGACCGGCAGCGGCAACAATCGCACCGGCTACACTGACCCCGAATACGACCGGCTCATCCGCGCGGCCTATGCCGAAGCCGACCACGGCGCGCGGCTGGCGCTGCTGCAACAGGCCGAAGCGCGCCTGCTGGAAGCTGCACCGGTGCTGCCGGTCAACTTCCTGACCAATCGCTACCTGCAGGCCGAAGCCGTGCGCGGCCACCACCCCAATCTGCTGGGCCTGCGCCGCTGGCAAGACCTGTCGCTGGCCACGGAATGACGCGTTACCTGCTGCAGCGGCTGGCGGCCTTTGTGCCGGTCCTCTTCGCCGTGATCACGGTCACCTTCTTTCTCGTGCGGCTCGCGCCCGGCGGTCCCTTCGACGAAGAGCGCGAGGTGCCGCCCGAGGTACGCGCCCAACTGCTGGCGGCCTACAACCTCGACGCGCCCCTCTGGCGCCAATACACCGACTACCTGGCCGGCGTGGCGCAGGGCGACCTGGGCCCATCGCTCACGCGTTCGAGCCGCAGCGTGAGCGAATGGATCGCGCTGCGTGCCCCGGTCTCTTTCGAACTCGGCGCCTATGCCCTCGCCATCGCGCTGGGCATCGGACTCGTCGCCGGCCTGCTCGCCGCGCTCAAACCCAACACCGCGCTCGACCACACCCCCATGTCGCTCGCGATGATCGGCATCTGCGTGCCCAGCTTCGTGCTGGGGCCCGTGCTCGTGCTCATCTTCTCGCTCTGGCTCGGCTGGCTGCCCGTCTTCGGGTGGGACGAGCCCGCCGACAAGATACTCCCCAGTATCACCCTCGGCACCGCCTACGCCGCCTATGTCGCCCGCCTCACCCGCGGCGGCATGCTCGAAGTGCTCACGCAGGATTTCATTCGCACGGCCCGCGCCAAGGGCCTTTCCGAGGCGCGCGTCGTGCTGCTGCACGGGCTGCGTGGCGGCGTGCAACCGGTCGTCGCCTTTCTCGGACCCGCCGCGGCCGGCCTGCTCACCGGCTCCTTCGTTGTCGAGACCATCTTTCAGATTCCCGGGCTCGGCTCGATGTTCGTGCAGAGCGCGCTCGACCGCGACTACACCATGATCCTCGGCACCGTGCTCGTCTATGCCACGCTGCTGCTCGCGCTCAATCTCGTCGCCGACCTGTTGCACGCGTGGCTCGACCCGCGCGTGCGCATGCAGTAGGCGCGCCGCCCCATGGTCTCGCGCGAACAAGCCACCACCATCGCCCTCGAGCAAGGCAGCTCGCTCTGGCGCGACGCCTGGCTGCGCCTGCGCCGCAACCGGTTCGCCGTCGTCAGCATCTGGGTGCTTGCCGTCATCGTCGCCGCTTCAATCATCGGGCCCTTCTTCTCGCCCTACACCTACGACGAACAGGACATCGCGCTCGGCGCGTCGCCCCCCTCCTGGCAGCACTGGCTCGGCACCGACGAACTCGGCCGCGACCTGCTCACCCGCATGCTCTACGGCGGCCGCATCTCGCTCATGGTCGGCATTGCCGCCACCGCCGTGTCGCTGGTCATCGGCGTACTCTACGGCGCCACCGCCGGACTGGCCGGCGGCCGCGTCGATCAATTCATGATGCGCCTCGTCGACGTACTCTACGCACTGCCCTTCACCATCTTCGTCATCATTCTGGTGGTGCTGTTCGGCCGCAACTTTTTTCTCGTCTTTGTGGCCATCGGCTTCGTCGAGTGGCTCACCATGGCACGCATCGTCCGCGGGCAGGTCATCAGCCTCA